>JAITSP010000002.1 GCA_031287725.1 Rickettsiales bacterium | reverse complement strand
TAGCAAATTCTCTAGAAGAATTCAGAGAAGAGCTGGCCAAGTACCTATACAGATACAATAACTATAGACCCCATTCGAAGCTTGATTTCAAAACTCCCAGAGAGTATTATTTATCTCTGGCCAGAGTGGGGTGAATTTGGCTCAGCTGCTGTGGACCTGTACACTAATTTGCAACAGAGTCTTGATTTCAAAACTCCCAGAGAGTATTGTTTATCTCTGGCCAGAGTGGGGTGAATTTGTCTCACAGGCTGTGGACCTGTACAGGAAAAATACTTCGGTTGACATTTATGCCCAGAGGGCTAGAATCTCTCCCAATTGTTTAGAACAGACGTTTTACTATGCCAAAGAAGGATATACATCCAGTTTCCCATAGGATAGGGGTGTTGCTCACAAACGGTCAGAGGATAGATGTGGAATCCACCTGGGGAAGCGAGGGAGAGGTTATGAAGCTTGACGTAGATCCCACAAACCATCCTGCCTGGAGAAAGGACAAGGCAACGGTTGTTAATGATCGTAACGATCAGGTGGCTAAGTTTAGAAAAAAATATGGAACAGCATTTGGTTCCTAGGGAAGTAGCCCAGAGGTCGCTGGTTCTATGGCCATTCCCCGGCTGGCTGGTTCTACCTCGGATTGGAGGACCAGGGGATTCCTGTGGTAGGTACTGCCACTAGAGTAACCGGAAGACGGGTCTGGCGCGTCCCTCTGGCTCTGGGAGCGGCGGCGCTGGCGCTGCTGTTGATTTCCAGAACGGGTCCGGCGAAGAGGCTGGGTAGCAGCTATGTTCAGATGAGGAAAAAGAACATGAACACCTACCTCAGGCAGAACGAGCAGAGGGTCCTGGACTCCTGCCTAGCCGCCGACGATAGTGTCAGATATTACCGTGACATGTATTCGGTTTTGATAAATACCATATACTCTCTAGAGAGAAGGGGTTTCCTCAGAAGACGAGAGCGAGTTCTTCTGTTCTCCATTCTGAAGAATGGCAACATTTCGGATCTTCGGGAAAAAATAGATTCAGTCTCTCTGGTTCGTCTGGACAATCACTCCCTCTCTAAAAAGTATCTGATGATGGCTCTGGCCAGCGATATGAGTTTCGATGATGTCCGGAGGACCGAGAACCTCTATAGAAAAGCTCTGGAGAGTGATCGATTTGATCTGCAGAACTATCTGCTGCTGGCTAAATTTTACCATAGGAATTGTAACTACGGGGAGGCAATAGATACACTCCTAGCCGTCTCCTCCGTCGCAAACAGCAGTGGCCAGAAAATAATAAATCTGAGTGATAACTATAGGATGCTGGGAGATCTCTACAGAGCCAAAAGGGACTACGAAAATGCCCTCGCCAGCTATGTGAATAGTCTGGTCATCCTGGACTTTAAGGATAGGGATAGGGATAAGGCTCGGGTGCTCACCAGTCTCGGAGATATCATGATGATACGGGGCAGCAGTCTAGAGGCTATAGACTACTATAGGTATGCCCTCAGCCTTGGTAAACTAAAGCCCAGGCTGCGTCTAGAGCTACTACTTAGGCTCTCGGGGGCCTACTATGACTACGGCAACTACAGCAATGGACTTAAATTTGCGACCATGGCGGCGGAGGGAGCAAAAAAAATTGGCGACAGACTTCTACTCTCGCGGGCTAGATACTCTGAATGTCTGAGCTACGAGTATCTAGGGGAACAGGAGAAGGCTACCGCTGCCTGCGGCGAGGCTATTGGCGAGGCTGAGAGGCGTAGAGAGGAGTCCCCGGACTACGAGGCCTACCTCAACCTAGCTGACCTATTGGATTTTTCGAGGCACAGCAGAGACCCTGGGCTGGCAGCCAGGTATCTTGAAATTGCCCGAGACCTTGTGAGAAATGGCCGAGACGTCTATAGAAGGATAGAGGTCCTGGAGAGGCTAGCCAGTGTAAAATCCCATGGCGCTGGAGCCTTCGGAGAGGTCATGGGCATATACGGGCAACTGGATGAGCTCTACAGAGAGAACGGCATTGGAGTGGGCTGTTGTAACAGTCTGATCTCGGGCTTTATGCTAGAGCGCACTGGACCGAAGGCTGCAGAGGCTATGTATCTAAAGGCCGAGGGAGAGCTTAGAAATAGGAGAAAACAGCTGGCCACACTCTATATCTACATGTCGGATTTCTACAGAGGGAAGGGGAATAGGCAAAAGGCCCTATTCTACGGCCGGAGAGCTCTGGAGATTGATTCCCAGCTATACAGATTCGATCACCACTACATAAAGTATAGCCAGGATAGGGTGAACCAGCTGCTGGACGAGCGGGAAAACAGATGATCGGAGGATTGGCCATGTGTGGAAAGGGCATCGGAGAGAGATCGAGCTACGGCTACCGGATGGCTGGCATTGGGAAAATTACCCTCCACTGTGAGGGAGATGCCATCATAGCTCTGGAGATGAATGCCCCGGAGAGAGCCGACGGTCCCCCACCGCTGGAGACGGAGGCTCTGGCGGAAGCCTCTAGACAGCTAGGGATGTATCTAGGGGGGAGAAGGAGAAGTTTCGATCTGAGGCTGGAACCCCGAGGAACTCCATTCCAGCGGATGGTCTGGGAAGAACTTATGAAAATACCATTTGGCCAGAGCCTGACCTATGGCCAGTTGGCGACCCGGCTGGGAACCAAAAAGGCTGCCAGAGCGGTGGCGGGGGCCTGTGGAAGGAATCCTCTGGCAATATTTATCCCCTGCCATAGAGTTGTGGCTTCGAATGGAGCCATTGGAGGCTACTTCTGGGGAGTGGCCATCAAACGGATGCTGCTGACCCTGGAAAAATCTGTTCTGGACCGTGGCGAGCAGTCGCTCTAGCTGCATTTTTATCTCACCCCACTGCGACGACCTGTGCTTCTCGCTGGATGGTCTGCTGGGGAGTCTAGTTGGCCATAGGAAGGTCCTTATCAATGTCTTCACCATCGGCAACTATATTCGCAGGGTGTCCCTGCTAGGGGGAAACGGGGCTCCAGGGGAAGATGCTGTTTCAAAAATAAGGGAAATGGAGGATAGAGAATTTTGTGATAGATATGAAATAGAGCGGGTAGACTGTGGCCTGGCAGAGTATGGGGGAGAAGATAGGAAAGGCGACCAGTTCATTGCCTATCTGGAGAATGAAATGGCAAGACAAATCGATTTCTCCGAAAATTGCCATATATTTTTCCCCATGGCACTGGGTGGCCATGTGAATCATATCCAGGTTTTTGAGGCCTGCTGTCTGATGATGGAAAATTATCCCCAGAGTGACTTTATCCTCTATGAGGATCTGCCCTACGGCCATAGAATGGTTGATAGATTTAGAAGACTGGGAGAG
This sequence comes from Rickettsiales bacterium, assembly GCA_031287725.1. Taxonomy (GTDB): domain Bacteria; phylum Pseudomonadota; class Alphaproteobacteria; order Rickettsiales; family UBA1997; genus CALXRO01. The sequence goes on along the minus strand of JAITSP010000002.1, from coordinate 500 downwards.
CTGGCGGATTTTATTGATGGTCATGGCTTTAGAAACTATCTGAGACCCTTGACGGCGGAGGAAATCGCCAGAAAGCGTGAAGATGTGATGATCTATAGATCGCAGCATGTCTATAGGGAACCCTCTCGAGTCAGGATAGACAGATATTTCACCCGGGCCTCGCTCTGTCGCCGCCCCTGGGAGGGGATTTGGCTCAGAGAGGGCAGTGACCTGACCAGCATCGGGAATCTGAGGAAAAATTCAGACTACCGGGAGAGTCTACTCTGGAAATTCCTCCAGATGTTTTTCATATAGGTCCGGGCGCCTCTCCCTCGTGATACCTCTGGCCTGGTCAAACCTCCATCTTTCTATCTCCCGGTGGTTCCCCGAGAGAAGAATGGGGGGCACCTCCCTCCCTCTCCAGCTTCTGGGTGCCGTGTAGAGTGGATATTCTAGAAGGTTCCTGTACCTGTCGTTTCTAGCTGCTCCGAAGCTGTCCTCCTCCAGAGAGTCAACCTCGA
>JAITSP010000076.1 GCA_031287725.1 Rickettsiales bacterium | reverse complement strand
TCCTCGGAGGCAAAATTCTTAACATTGTCGATATTGCTGATGCTATCATTGACCCTGCCCACAAAGATATTTTTCTCCCCCTCGTACTCCCTGATTTTTAGCCGCTGGACAGAGTTTGTGTAAAATATCGTCCAGACGTAGGCCAGCATCCACAGAAGATTGAAGAGGGACAAAATGACACTTATTTTAAAGAGAAGGTACAGAATGAATAGCTTCACAAAAATATTTACGGTCAAAACGTTAACCAGGCTAAACAGCAGTTTTTCCGTGGTGTCAGCTATGGAGACAATCCTAGCGCTGACCGAGCCGGCCAGATTTTCTCTAAAAAATGCCATCGAATGCTTTTCGACGTAGGAAAACACCTCAATCTGGGCATCGTTTTTTATGCTGACGAAGAAATATCTGTAGACAGCTCTGACCAGAAAGTCGAATAGCACATAGAGCAGGCTGAGTACAGTCAGAATCAGCACCTCAGACAGGAGCCGGTCGCCGTCGGCGCTGATTTTCAGACCGTTGACCAGAATTCCTATCCTATCCGGTATCATCACGTCCCCCAGGGTCGTGGCGATGACATTCAGCAGAACAAAGAGAAGACCCCAGGAGAGATATCTCTTCGCAAATTCCCAGATGAACAGATGTACTTTTCTTGGAAGCATGGTATAGGACTATAATTTTCTGTTGAACTTTACATGATTGCCAACTGTACTATGGTTGCTGGATAGTTTCACCTCCAGCAGATAGGGCCGGCGCCTCCCGAAAACTGAGGTCAGAGTGCTTTCCACCTCTCCATCGCTGGAGATGCTTCCAGCCTCTATCCCAAAGGCGCTGGCCAGTCTCACGAAATCTGGATTTTTGAGGCCTACGAAAAATGGTCCTGGTCCGAACATTCTCCTCTCATTTTCCTTTATCAGGCCCAGACAGCGATTGTTCAGAATACAAATCAGAATTGGTAGATCCAGTTCCGCCAGAGTTGCCAGCTCCTGCATTGACATTTGGAAACTCCCATCCCCGTCAATGACTATGACGGGTCCTCGGGCCGTTGCTATGGAGGCTCCAATTGCCGCCGGTAGCCCGAAGCCCATGGCCGCAAAGTCTGGTGACACTAGGAAACTCCTTGGATCCTCGGGGCTGTAGAATTTGAGGGCGAAAATACTGTTTTGCCCAATGCCCGTTGCCACAGGTATCTTTCCAGCCGTGATGCCATTCAGCACACTGAAAAAGTACTCTATGGCAAGGCCTCCGGGTCCTCCCCCGCTAGAAGGAGCGGCCGGCCTCAGTTTTGGGAGCGAATGGGAATTCACATAGCCATCAGCGACCGAGCTAAGCCAATTTTTGCAGAATAGAGCCGAATCGCACCCTATGTTCAGATCTGCTCTGATGTCCACGCTGAACCTGAATTTATATTCGTCCAGGTCAACCCTGGCGATGAGGGCTCTGGGCGCAAAATTTTCTAGTGGACCTATTGTTCTGGGATGGCACTTGGCCCCCACTATCACCAGTAGGTCACAGTGTTTCACCACATTGTAGGATCTTCTGTCCCCGCAGAGGCCGAGAAGCCCAAAATTATAGACATCATCTCTGTCCAGGGCTCCCGTAGCCAGCAGAGAGTGAACCACTGGAATTCTAAACTTCTTTGACAGCTGCCGTACAATCCTGTAGGCTCCACTGTCGACGGCGCCTCTGCCCAGCAGGATCACCGGCCTTTTGGAGCTGTTGAAGAGGTTGATGAAATTTTTAAAATCCCAGCTGCTAGGAAAATCCACAGCTATTTTTAGATTTTTCCTGAAAACCCCGACCCTCTTTGCCAGAGACAGTAGTTTATAGGATCTGAGAAGATGGTCAGAATTTTTAACCTCCTGGAGCAGTAGTCGCTGGCAAATTTCTATGGAGAAGGGACCGCTAACCGTGTATCTGTCTTTTATATCCTTAAAAATATCGGAAAATGCGACCATCACATCCCCTAGGGAATTCAACTTGTATACTTTTGTGCTAAATACCGCCGCAATTTCAGATAGATTACTAATTTTATACCTATAGTTTTGGCTATTCGCTATGCTCGCCGTGATGACCAGCACAGGTAGCAGCTCCAGCTGGGAGGATAGCAGGCCCCCCACAATATTTGCCACCCCTGGACCCGGAGTGACGAGAACCACCGGTACCCTGCCACTGATTTTACTGTACCCCATGGCTGCGAAGATAGCATTCTGTTCATGTCTAGGTAGGTGGTGTTTTATCCGGGAGGATCTCAGACTATTGTAGATGGGCAGGATTGGGGTACCGGGATAGCCAAAGAAATCGGTTACGCCCTCCCACTCTAGCATCGACAAAATCATATCGGCTACTACCAATCTATCCTCAATACAAAATATATCCCCCATGAGAGTAGGTCAGCAGCCCGGAGAAGTCAAACCATTGCGTTTGAGAATTATGACGTTGCCCACGCAATCAGGCAGATAAATTTTTTGAAAACTATCATGGGTCCGATAGTTAGATTGAAATCCGGAATAGTGGCGTTTGACATTTCTTTTCCCTCCAACAATATAGTGTTGCGCTCCCGGTGTCCTGGGGGGGGACAGGAGAGTCAAGAAGGGTAGTCCACAGAACCAGCCAGAAACCTGTTGGGGATTATTATCTAATAATAAGAGGAGATAGCCATGATAAGAAATAGTGTATTCAATTTTAGCCGGATAAGGCCTTTCCACGGGAAGTATGCCGTGAAGCAGAGTGATTTCTATAGCCTCATGGATCAGACCAGAGGGACGTTGCCGGACGACTGGTTTTTCAGACCACTGAGAGCTGAAATAGAGATAACCAACAGGTGTAACCAGCGGTGCCCTAGCTGTGGCATGTATAGTCTGAGCGATCTGGAACCCCTGGGAGAGGTGGATATGCTGAAGTTGGTGAAAGATCTGAGGGAAAATGGAGTGCCATCGATAGCAATCACTGGAGGAGAACCTTTCCTTGATAGGAAGACACTGCTAAATCTAATAGGACTGGCCATTGAAAATGGCATTGATATCTCTAAAATTACAACCAATGCATTCTGGGGACATAGTCTGGATAGCATCAGAGATAATGTGGACAGCCTTCTGGAGGCTGGTCTACTCAAAAACAGGCACTTTGTACCTCTGATAATGATGTCCCTGGGAGAGCAGACGGTTCCTGTTGACAATCTGTCCAATATCATACACCATCTGACGCAAAATTTCAGGGAGACGGAAATTCACATCGGCATATCAAGCCTCAGGACCGGTGGCATTCACAAAACTGACATGCTTAGAGAAAATTATTCCCGCATCTACGGCACAGACTTTCCAGACGGCAGGGTATACATCACCTACAGTGACTATGTTAGCAGCGATAGCAATAGACAGAGTGGCAGGGCGGAAAAATATCTGAGGTCACTGGATGCCATTGAGAACTGCTACATGTGCTTTGACGAGTGCGTTGGCTCCTATGTGCTGCCAACAATTTTGGTAAAGAAGGATGGCACAGTCTACGCCTGCTCCTGTTTCAATGTTCCGAGGGAGTACTTTACACTGGGTAACATGTACAGAGAACCCTTTAGAGTGATACTGGAGAGGGCAAATAAAAATGAGAATATAAGGACAATAAAGGAATGCGGCATCAGGGGGCTGCTAGCGAAACTGCCGGAGGGAGAGCGGAAAGAGCTAGAGAATATCTATGTGGACAGCTACTGCGAGATCTGCAGGATTCTGCTGGATAGGACCAGCGGAAGGGTTCGCTAGCTTCGGTGCATTTTTTCCGGCCTAGGGGGGGAGCTGGGAGAGGAAACCTAGTTTCACCCTAGATCTCTCCGGGCCAGGGCAGTTCCCTAGAGGTCTCTGACTCTATTGTCATTTAAGTATTTTAGCGCTAGAATCTCTGGGCGTATCTGGATAATCACTGTATGGCTGTGCAAGTAAAATTTAAGAAATTGGATCCGAGGGCTCTGATACCCCAGTATAGGACGGGCGGTTCGGCGGGATTGGATCTGCACGCGCTTCTGGACACGGAGGAGAGAGTGCTCAGGGTTGGTGAAATAGGACTGTTCACAACTGGCCTGGCGATGGCGCTGCCGGAGGGCTACGAGGCCCAGATAAGGTCAAGGTCTGGGCTATCGCTGAACAATGGGATTGTGGTGCTTAACTCCCCGGGTACCATTGATTCGGACTACCGGGGAGAAATTGGGATGATAGTGATCAACCATGGAAAGGAGGATTTTATCGTAAAAAATGGCATGAGACTTGCGCAGATGGTCATAGCCAGCTACGAAAGGGCAGAGATTAGCATTGTGACCTCTCTGGATTCAACGGCTAGAGAGGCTGGCGGCTTCGGTTCAACGGGAGTCCTGTGAGGGGCGGACCACTGGTCGGGGCGATTCTGCTCCTTCTGGGTCCAGCCAGGAGCTGGGGGGAATCCACTTCCTCTGGAAAATACGCCTCTAGTCTGGGCAGGCTAGGCACCAGGGAGAAGGCTCTGGCCAGTCGTGCCAATGCCTATTTCAAAAACCTGGACACCCTGAGAAGTGACTTTTGGCAGTCCAGCGGCAGCGCCGCGGTTGATTCCCGAGGTACGCTGGAGATAGCTAGACCCGGTAGACTGAGGCTCGAATATCTAAGTTCCCCGAGAAGCCTATTCATCAGCAACGGTGGAACCATGAGCTACTACGATGTGGAGCTGGACGAGGTTTCCATTCTGCCCTCGTCGAGAATTCCTCTGGTGTTTCTTCTGGCTAGAGGCAAGGGTCTGGATAGCATGGACTCGGACATTCTGGAGGTTGTTTGCTCTGGCAGTGACTGCCGGATCATTACGGAGACCAGAGCAGAGGAGGTGAGCTATCTGATAGAGTATACCTTTGACAAAAATATAGAGAATCTTCTTGAAATAGCCATCACCCCGGATGGAGAAGAGAGAATAGGTCTGCGGCTGGTGAACAGCGAGATAAATCCAAAGATAGATGAGAAAGACTTTATATTCAGAAATCCGCGGATCTACAAAAATAGAAAATAAAGCGCTACCACGGTGTATTCCTATCTTTCGGTTTCCCAGAGACTGGCGGTGGACAAAATCCTGGCAGGAAATAATGTTTTCATCACCGGAGCGGCCGGCACCGGCAAATCCTATCTTCTGAACCATCTGAAGACCCTGGGAAGTAGGAACATCCAGCTGACGGCAACGACCGGCGTTGCCGCCATCAATGTGGGCGGAACCACACTGCACTCCTGGGCAGGTCTGGGCAGGGAAGAGATTCCGGTCAGAGAGATTGCCAGGAGGATACTGTCAGCCAGAGGTATAAACATCAGAAGAAAAATTCTAAACACAGAGGCACTGGCCATCGACGAGATATCTATGCTTTCCAGAGAGACCTTCGAAATGCTGGAGGAGTTGCTCAGACTTGTCAGAGGCAACAGCGAGCCCTTCGGAGGAATCCAGATGATTCTCTTTGGAGATTTCTTCCAGCTGCCACCCGTCAAGAGCAGTAGCTACTGTTTCGAGAGCCCGGTCTGGACCGATGCCTCCATAGAGACAGTGGTCCTAGAGGAGGTCTTCAGACAGCAGGATAGGCGCTTTGTCGAGCTGCTGGACAACCTGAGATGGGGGCTAGTTGTCAGGGACGATCTAGACCTCCTGGAGGGACGATCAAATCTAAAGCCTAGCGGAGTCATAGAGCCCACCGTGCTATCAACCCATAACCTGTCTGTGGAGAAGATTAATCTGGGGAGACTGAATTTCCTCCCTAGCCGGGAGGTAACCTACAGGGCAAAGTATAGCGGCAGCGCCGACAAAATAGAGAGTTTCCGGAGGAATAGCCTGGCCAAGGAAGTCCTGACTCTGAAGGTCGGCAGCCAGGTCATGATGCTCAGAAACGTATGCCCAAAGGAGGGCATTATAAATGGCTCTGTCGGTGTGGTGACTGGTTTTTCGGCGAAAAAGTCCTATCCCCTGGTAGATTTCGGGAATGCTAGAGAATTCCTCGTTGTCCCGGAAACCTGGGAAATATCGAGCTTCAGCTACGAGACCGGAGAGCTGGAGGTCATAGCCACCATGACCCAGATACCGCTAGCTCTGGCCTGGGCAATGACAGTCCACAAGTCCCAGGGCATGACCATAGACAGAATTGAGTGTGATCTGCGAAACTCCTTTGCCGAGGGCCAGGTCTACGTTGCCCTCTCCCGCGCAAGGAGTCTGGAGGGAATTTTTATAAGGAGTCTAGACCCGCGCAAACTGATGGTCAACAGGAAAATAGTGGAATTCTACAGGGCTGCGACGACGGGGAAGGGCCGGGCCCAGGCAGTTTCGTCCGGTGGAATCTGGTGCGAGTGACGCGACTTGAACGCGCGACCCCAACCTTGGCAAGGTTATACTCTACCAGCTGAGCTACACTCGCAGACCTCGGCGCTACTCTAGTGATGCACTTTTTATTTTGCAAGCGGAGGGACGAAATCTGTCTGGGCTGACGCAGGAAAACTATCACTAGAGGATAGACTAGCCCAGGAGATAGCCACTCGCCAGCTTACCCATGATTTTAGCGGTCAATTGATGAGAGATACAAATGCTGTTGATGGATTATTTCATCGTCTAGGAGGAATTCTGGTAAATGTTATAGAAAAACTTATTA
>JAITSP010000028.1 GCA_031287725.1 Rickettsiales bacterium | reverse complement strand
CCCCTCTGGTCGTGTTGTCCATGCAGCTCTACCAGTTCGGCGCCAAAGGTGTTGAGAAAACTCTGCCCCACCATGACATCATTCACAAATGCTCTGCTCTTTCCGTCCTCCGTCAGAATTCTCCTCAGAATTATGTCTCCATCGGATTCTATGCCCAGCTGCCCCAGCAGCTCCTGGCACCTCTGGCTCCGGCTAATGTCAAAGAGGGCTGTAACGCTGCCACTCTTTTTACCATCTCTGAGCAGTCTGCTGCTCGACCGGACGCCCAGTGCCAGCATCAGGGCATCCAGGAGGATGGACTTCCCGGAGCCTGTCTCTCCGGTTAGGACGCAGAGTCCATCCTCAAAATCTATGTCAGCCTCCTCTATCAGGACTATGTTTCTTATCGATAAACTTCTGAGCAAACTCTCATCTTGGTCTATTCCTGGCTGCAGTCTAGAATCTATGGTGGATAAATCAACGGGAAAGGGTACCACCGGGCCACTCCGCCACAGCTTTTCTGTGGCACTCTGCCACCCAGCTCCTCTAGAATACTTCCCACATATCCTGTGGCACTCGCGGTGGGCCTAGCCGACTATCTAAAGCAGACTCGACGCAAATTTTTTTCCGGAAACCTATTGACTGCCGGCTAGAAATGTGCTATGCTTCTGAGAAGAAAGTATAAACTGGACGCCACTGTGACCAATCCAACCTTCTGAGGAGAAATTATCGATCTCTGGGAAGGGCCTAGGGGAATCTAGGTGTGTTTTATTAATAATTGATGAGGAGGGTTTATGGATAGCTCTAATTACATAGAGGGGCTTGTGGGGCATCTTAATAGTTTAGGAATTTTTCCAGGGGAAGTTTTGACGGTGCATAATATCGGTCTTTTGAACTGTGGGACCGGCAGAGCACAATACATAGTGAAAAGCGGAATGGGGGACTTCATAGTCAAAGACTCCCAGAATAATGTGTACAATCAAGTCTATTGCCAGTACTGCAAAAAACAGGGCGGCAATTTGCACCCATCTCTAGCACGGGTCATCTATGCCGGAGATGCTTCCCTAGTGGTGAAGTACTGTGATGAAAAAAACCTGGGGGACCTGGTTAGATCACCGAATGAGCAGAAAAGATTCCGGGCGAGATTGGCTATAGAGAAAAGCTGTGGAGCTCTCCTGGAGGGACTTAGCTGCCTCCAGAAAGAAGGCATTGGCCTGAAAGATATTGGGTTGGATAGTATGGTATGTGGAGAGGATGGTAATGTAATCATAGCTGACTTCGAAAGCGCACATTCCTACGATAAGACAGGAGAATACTATATGAAGCATTTACCTCCGTCCCACGTAGCACTAGAGGTTCTGACATCGACCGAAGGCCATGATTGCGGGAAGGCTAATCTCTGGGCCATGGCGCTCACAATGCTTTGTGCTCTCGTGGGTGAGAAAGATAATCTGATGATGGATTTTGCGAAAAAATATTTAGGAGACAGGAAAATATCGGGCCCATTTGAGAGTGTGATGTACATTCGGGAAGCATTTGAACCAAAAAATGCCCAGGGGAATTGGAACTCATTCATTTTGAATAGGATTGATTCTATGAGTCCGCCCCTATACAATGCAAAACTGTGGCAAAAGCTCTTTTTGGGAATGCTCCAGATTGATCCCGCTAGAAGGCTAGACATGGAAAAGGCGTGCAAATTGGCCAATAACATAACATCCCTGTCCCCCCAACCACAGATGATGAAGGATTCGTCCCACTCATCCCACCAGGCGCAGCAGGTAGATCAGCTACAGCAGCGCCAGCCGAATAATAATATGCTTCTGGCGAACCAGATTCCCATGGCTAGTCAGCAGCAGCTTCAGCTACAGCAGGGTCAGCTACAGCAGCGCCAGCCGAATAATAATATGCTTCTGGTGAACCAGATTCCCATGGCTAGTCAGCAGCAGCTTCAGCTACAGCAGCTTCAGCTACAGCAGGGTCAGTTCCAGCAGTTTCAGCCACAACAGACAAATAATGTGTTCCAGCAGACGAATCAGCTGCAGATGGGTTCTAGCCGGGTGAACCAGTTGCCTATGGGTCAGATTCCCTATGCTAGTCAGCAGATGAACCAGCTGCAGCAAAATCAGCTGCTACAGAATCAGCCACAGCAGACAAATAACATGTTTTCACCGAATCAGCAGACGAACCAGCTTCAGTCTGAGCAGGGGCAATATACGTTCAACGTAATAGATCTGAGTGAAGAAATAGAGGAAAGTAGGAGGAAAGAGGAGGAGAAAAAAAAGAAAGAAGAGGAACTCAGAAAGACTCTCAAAGACTTTGAAGTGGAAATAGGGCAGTCCTACCCGAACACCTTTTATAAAAAGTAGTCTAGGGAGACTTCTCAACCACCGGAACCACTAAACCCTCCGTCCCTCCAGGCTGAATCCAGCCTAGAGGGGCGGTCTAGGTTCTCGGGGCTACCTCTCTAGTTCACCTCTGACATCTCCGCCAGAAAGGGAATGATGCTAGCCCTCTGTCAGGAGTCTAATGGCCCCGCCACAAATTAGATTTATCCTAGGTTCCCCTTTCCGGAGGGCCCTGGGTTAGGCACTGGAAGCTACTAATCCAGCTCTCTGGCTTACCTCAGGGTTTCGGAGGACTATCATTTATCATTTACCCCAGGGCATAGCCATGAAAAATATAGAGAATTACTTCGCCCCGGACGCTCCGGAGGCGCCTCTACTTTGGAAAATTGGAGAAGTATAAAAATTGTTTCGTAAACTATTTGACTATTATTAATAACATATTAATCTTCTGAGTCAGGAATATTCATCATATTTCAGTAGGAACATGGAAAAAAATGCCCATTCTAACCCTCCGGGAGAGGGGTTCGGGAACGAGAGTGGAGGGGCTGGTCCCGAGAGCCTGGGACCGGAGGAGTTCTCTAGTGACTCCGGGGAACCGGAGATAACCTTTCTAGGAGCCACAAGAACAGTCACAGGCTCTAAGTATCTGGTGACCTTCAGAAACAAGAGGATTCTCATAGACTGCGGCCTTTTTCAAGGTCTGAAGGAGGACAGGCAGAAGAATCGCGAGCCCCTTCCTCTGGAACCCAGAGACATAGATGCAGTCATACTGACCCACGCCCATCTGGACCACAGCGGCTACATACCGCTGCTAGTTAAAAATGGTTTCAAAGGCCATGTCTATTGCACAAGGGCTAGCTACGAGCTAAGTAAGATAATATTGCCAGATTCTGGCTATCTACAAGAGGAGGATGCTAAATTTCTCACAAAAAAGAATGTCACCGAGGCTGATGGCTGCGTACCCCTCTACACCGAGGAGGACGCCGAAAAGTGCCTGGAGAACTTCAGGGTGGTTAGATTCGGCGAGGGGACCCAGCTGTCTGGGGATATAAGTTTCAAAATAGAGCAGGCGGGCCATATACTGGGTGCTGGCATTGTGAGTCTCTCCGTTGGCAACAGGAGAGTGGTCTTTTCTGGTGACCTCGGTAGAACAGACGATGATCTACTGCGTGATCCAATGAAGATTGGAGAGGCAGACTACATTGTCTGTGAATCCACCTATGGCGATAGGAATCACGGGGATTCGGACCAGAAGGAGGCTCTGGCCGAGATAGTAAATAGGACCGTTGCCAGGGGTGGCAACATCGTGATCCCAGCCTTTGCCGTAGGGAGGACGCAGCTACTGCTCTACTATCTCCATCAACTTAGGAGGCAGCAGAAAATATCAAAAATTCCCATATTCGTCGATAGTCCTATGTCTATAAAGGTAACTAATCTGCTCGATGATTTTGCCAGTGAGCATAGGCTGTCCGAGAGGGAATGTCTTGAAATATTCGATGACACAAAATTCACCACCACCGTCGAGCAGTCCAAGAGAATATTCAACCATCAGGTACCATCCGTGATAATATCCGCCAGCGGCATGGCGACGGGGGGGAGAATACTACACCACCTTGCCCACTATGGGCCAGACAATAGGAACACTATAGTGCTAGTGGGTTTCCAGGCCAATGGTACCAGAGGCCGCTATCTCCAGGATGGGAAAAAAGAACTTAGAATTCATGGGCGGAATGTGAGAGTGGCCGCCGAGGTTGTGACTCTGGAGAACATGTCGGCCCATGCTGACAGTGATGAGCTCATGTCCTGGCTGGGTGGCTTTAGGAACAAGCCCAGCAAACTTTTTCTGGTCCACGGCGAGGAAAAATCCAGTTTAGCCCTTGCAGACCGCGTTAGAAATCAGCTAGGCTGGACAGTGGTTGTTCCACACTATGGAAATGTGGACAAATTATGATGGGCATTATAGGTTATTATCTTTTTATAGCGTTACAAACCAGTAAAAATAGGATGGAAGATGACCATGACTAATGAAAATAGCACTACCGAGAACAGCCTGACGGCCAAAGTTCTCAACATAAGTACCGGCTCGAGGAATTTCGTGTTTCTCAGCAGAAGTTCCCCTATCGTCATAAAGGAGGGTTTCGAGGTTATGTCAAGACTCGAGCTGACTAGTAGGGGGAAAAGTGTCTACAGCACTCTCTACTTTTCCGACGATATGGCGGACGGCAAAGTCATCGGCATAGCCAGAGAAACTGCGAAAAAATTGGGGATCAGGAGTGGTAGCAAAGTAACGGTGAAGCATATGGAGCCCCTGAAGTCTTTCAGCGTTGTCCGTGATAAGCTCAGAGGCAAGCCCTTCACAAGGGAGGGAATTCTCGAGGTCATAGGCGATGTGGTGGCGGGAAGATACACAGACATGCACATGGCCTGTCTCTGTTCAGCCACCGAGGGTGAACAGCTGTCGGAGGAGGAAATAGAATACTTTGCGAGAGCCATGGTGGAGACTGGCAAGACCCTCAAATGGGACTACGACATAGTTGTGGACAAGCACTGCATAGGAGGCATTCCCGGCAACAGGACAACTCCTCCAGCCATAGCCATCATAGCCGAATATGGACTCCACATTCCAAAAACATCATCCCGAGCCATCACATCCCCTGCGGGGACAGCCGACGTGATGGAGGTATTTACGAACATAGTGGTCTCAACCGAGGAGATAAAGAGAATAGTGGCCGAGACCAACGGCTGCCTGGTATGGGGTGGAGCAGTAGACCTTAACCCATCCGACGACATAATAATTAACGTCAAAAAGCAACTCGGCTTCGATAGCCGGGGCCAGATGCTAGCCTCCATAATTTCCAAAAAGGTTGCGGCAGGCTCCACCCACATACTGATTGACGTTCCCTATGGCCAGTCGGCTAAGACAAAGACTCTGCAAAGTGCTAAATCTCTGAAGAGAGACTTTGAAGAGCTTGGCAACAGACTTGGGGTCAACGTACTTGTGAACATAAGCGACGGTAGCCAACCCGTAGGGAATGGCATAGGCCCAGCCCTAGAGGCCAAAGATATAGTGGCTCTGCTGAAAAATGAGGAGGGCGCTCCCCACGATCTAAGGGAAAAGGTGCTCTACCTGGCTGGACTGGTGATAGAATTCGATCCCAAGGTGGAAAAGGGAAAGGGACAGGCCATAGCCGAGGAAATTCTCAACAGTGGAAAGGCCTGGGAGAGATTTAAAAAAATATGCGAAGCCCAGGGTAACGGCAAAATGAAGGAGATACCTGAGGCCAAGATCACCTATGACGTAATTTCTCCGAAGAGTGGTGTGGTGGAATCCTTTGATAATAAAAAGCTAGCCCAGGTCGCAAGATTTGCCGGCTGTCCATCCCAGTGGGCGGCAGGCATCTATCTGAGAAAACACATAGGAGACAAGGTAAAGGCTGGTGAGGCGCTCTATACCATACATAGCAATTCTGCCGGTGAGATGGAGATGGCGAAGAAAATGGCCGAAGACGGCGACATCATAGCAATACGGGAGAGTTTCAGCACCATCGTCTAGTGGCTACCACTAGCCATTCTCCTCTGGCCGCCCTCTCCCAGCAGCGGAGAGGGCGGCCAGAGGTCAGAGAATCTCTCCATCCCTCCGGCTGTCTGCCATCCCAGTGACCCCAGGGTTCCCGGGAGTCCCTTGTATTTCCTAAAACAACCATTATATAATCTCCAGGTTTACTAATTTTTAACAAATCAGTGGAGATATGAAGATAAAACCATTGCAGGACAGAGTTTTAGTGAAAAGGGAAGATGCCGAAGAGAAGACAGCGGGAGGAATAATAATCCCCGACACTTCGAAGGAGAAGCCTTCGAAGGGCATTGTCGTGGCCGTCGGACCTGGAGCTAGGAACGATAGAGGAGAACCTATTCCAATGACCTTAGAGGTAGGAGATAGGGTGTTCTTTACAAAATGGGGTGGAACGGAACTGAAGGTTGACAACGACGAGCTTTTGGTTATGAAGGAGTCGGACATTTTAGCAACTATAGAATAGGCTTTGCATATGACAGCAAAAGAAATTAGATTTGGTTCTGATGTCAGAACGAGGATACTAGACGGCGTTAACACTCTGGCTAACGCTGTGGGCAGCACCCTTGGCCCAAAGGGCAGGAATGTTATTCTGGAGAAATCCTTCGGTGCCCCTAGAATCACCAAAGATGGAGTAACCGTAGCCAAAGAAATCGAACTCAAGGACAGATTTGAAAATCTAGGAGCCCAATCCCTAAGAGAGGTCGCAAGTAAGACCAACGATCTGGCTGGCGACGGCACAACCACGTCGACGGTTCTAGCCCAGACCATCTTCGCCGAGGGTGTCAGGGCTGTGGCCGCTGGACTGAATCCAATGGATATCAAGAGAGGTATAGATAAGGCCATAGCAGAGTCCATAGGGGAAATAAGAGGGGCAAGTAAGAAAATTTCCTCCCGGGAGGAGATAATGCAGGTGGGCACAATATCTGCCAACGGAGACCGGGAAATCGGTTCGAAGATAGCCGATGCCATGGAGAGGGTAGGAGCAAACAGCCCTATAACCGTGGAGGAAGCTAAGGGACTGGAATTTGAGGTGGAGGTGGTAGAGGGTATGAACTTTGACAGAGGCTACCTGTCCCCCTATTTTGTGACGGACACGGAGAAGATGAACGTCATTCTGGAAAACCCATTCATTCTTCTCTTCGACAAGAAAATATCCACGCTGCAGCCCATGATAAAGATTTTGGAGGCCGTTGCCCAGAGCGGAAGGCCACTACTCATGGTTGCCGAGGACGTGGAGGGTGAGGCCCTGGCTGCTCTGGTGGTGAATAAGCTCAGAGGCGGTCTCAAGGTCTGTGCCGTTAAGGCTCCTGGCTTCGGTGACCGAAGGAAGTCCATGCTGGAGGATATAGCTGTGCTGACGGCAGGTCAGGTGATAGCCGAGGAGATCGGTTTCAAACTTGAGAATGTTGAGCTGGCAAATTTGGGCAGGGCAAAGAGAGTTGTCATCACCAAGGATGACACCACCATAGTGGATGGAGCCGGCAAGAAGGAGGATGTGGAGGCTCGCTGTGGTAACATCAAAAACCAGATAGAGAGTACCACATCGGACTACGACAGAGAGAAGCTCCAGGAGAGGTTGGCAAAGCTGTCCGGAGGTGTGGCCATACTCAAAGTGGGCGGTGCCACGGAGGTTGAGGTTAAGGAAAAGAAAGACAGAGTGGAGGATGCCCTGGCCGCCACAAGAGCCGCCGTCGAGGAGGGAATAGTGGCCGGAGGGGGAGCCACCTATGTCCATGTGGCGTCAAAGATAAAGAACCTCAAGGGTGAAAATGAGTCCCAGAACATGGGCATAAAAATAGTCTACAGAGCACTGCAGACCCCTACGAGGCGCATAGTGGAGAACTCCGGAGTTGAGGGATCTGTGGTCATAAATAAAATCATAGAGAACGATTCCATGGAGTTTGGCTATGATGCCCAGAGAGAGATCTACGGCGATATGGTCAAGGCAGGCATAGTGGATCCAACCAAGGTAACTAGGATAGCCCTGGAGGGTGCAGCCTCCATAGCCAGCCTTCTGCTGAGCACGGAGTGCGCCGTTGTGGAACTGAAGGAGGACCACAGCTGCAGCTGTGGCGGCGCTGCCGGAAGAGCCATGGGTGGCGGCATGGGCGGAGACATGGACTACTAGGACTCCCCCCGCGGCAGGCACGCCATCCTACCTAGGCCCTACTCCCCGGCCCGGCTCCAGAGGAGCCGGGCCGGGGAGCGTTTAGTGGCTGCCTATCCAGCCATAGCGGTCAAGAGAGGGGATGGGGAAAGAAACGTGCACACTAGAGACCTGCCGCCATAGCCAATTCCCTCCCCTAGCGGAGCGTAGGTATTTCAGTTTCAGTACCTTCCCTTAGACTGTCGAAGAGGGCATCGTTGGCCTGGCTCAGGTTGCTCAGTAGAGTATGCCGGTCCGGGTTTTTAGCTTCATCGGCCGGAGCCACCACCTCCCTAGCTGGCTCTGGAGAGTCCGGGTGCTCTGTGCCTTTCCCCGGGAGTGGTGGCGGGAGAATATTTATGCTCTTTCTAGTGCCGACGGTGGGTTCGCTGAAGCTCGTAGCCGGCATAAATTTTGCAGCGCTGTCTTTAATTTTTTTATGTGCCTTCTCGTGGGTCTCTTTGGCCTCGGCCACATCTTTCACTAACTTCTCGTCCCCCATAGCCCTACTAAGCTGGGCAGCCGCCCTCTCCTCCACCCTCAGGGAGTAGGCAGTGGCCTCCTGCTGGATTTTCTTCACCATCTCCAGAAACTCCTCCTTTTCCTCGGAGGAGAGTTTTTCGATGCTGATATCCCTAGCCCTGAGGGATTTCTCCACTAGCCTCATTTTCTCTGGAGAAATTTTCTGGCCAGATCCTCTGGTGATAGTGGAAATAATTCCGTAGGCTGTGGTGACCAGTGGTGTGGAAGCCTGTTTTTCTCTTTCTAGGTTAACATTAATCTCGAGCTGGGGAAACTTTGACTTCAACTCTATAATTTGTTTCGAGAGCCATTGTCTGACCGCCTCATTCTTTAGACTCCTCAGGTCGTCGATGAGTTTCCCGATCCTAGCCCCCTGGCTACCCTTCTCATCGTTTTTCGAGCCAGAAAGGGCTATCCCGTTGAACATACCTAGAGTACTAAGGTAGGCGTTATCCTCCTTAGCTCCAAGGTATTCCCTGGAGCTTAGAACATTATATTCTCTAATCCTTTTGACTGCCACTTTGACATTTTCTTCGCTCCTGAGAAGCCTGTAGGCCGACCGACTAGAGCCGGTTTCCTTCGACTCCTTCCCCTTCCTCCAGAGGAAACCGAAAAATTTATTGAAAAGTTTTTTCACCCCTCTCACCAGTCTGCGAAATAGGCCCCTTTCCACCTCCCTTGACTGTTCTCTCTCGCTCAGATGGAGGGCTTTTCTAGCTGCCTCGCTTGCCTGCATATATTCGTCCAATTTTGCAGCATTTAGGTATTTATTTGTGGCCAAGGTCACACCACCTGCACTGACAGCCGCGGCTACAGTGCTGCCTACAGAGGCTCTTACGATGCCGGCCAGACTCTGGGTCAGTGCTAGGGTTGTAATTATTTCTATTCCCTTTCTAAAATAAAATCTGAGGGTGCTGATGCCCTTAACACCCTCGGGGTTTATTTCCATCGCACTCAATATGTTTTTTAGATAGATTGTCTCACCGATCGTTAGGGTTTTCAAGTTGCTGCGTAGAGCACTTTCATCTACTATGGTCATACCACCAGGCTGTTCTATCTTCATACTGCCCTTCAGCAGTCTATCAATCTTGTCTGCGTCTATAGACTGCACCTCCGCAATCATCTTCGCACGACTTAGGTATACCTTACACAGCTCTTCCTTGGCAAACTGGTGCATGTCTCCAATATTCGGCCTAGCTCCATAGCAGAACATTTTAAACTCCTCAGCTAACCCAACCAACCTTTCGGATAGTATGTCGCGATAGCCTAGGTCTAAACTCTCATCTCCTAGGAGAGACAACAGAGTACCCATTGCACTGACATATTTATCAACTGAGTCGCAATTTTTTGCCTCCTGTAGAAGTGACTCCACTGTCTCCATAAACACCAGATAGTCATTTTTGGCATTTCTATCGTCTTCAAACACAATTTTGGCCCTGAGCATGTTTATTTTATCTCCGAGGCCGTAGACATCCTCCGGCGAGGCTTCTATTTGTTTTTTCAAACTATCTAGTAGACCTTTCTCACTTCCTTCACTTTCCTGGGCAAACTCAAGGCCATTGACTATAACATCGCTGGACAGGTCCTCATTCCTAACAACCATATCACTTAACTTACCTTCGATATGGGCCTCGACCCCAGCGGGGTCTCTGGCTATAGGGGTTTTCCAATTACCCTCTAGATACTCGGAGAGCACAGTCCCAGCATTCTTCCTCTCCCTTGGGCCAGTGGTGATCAGACTATCCTCGCCTCCATGGCTAAATTCAGTTTTCGCTATAGCCACCAGGAGTTTAGGATCGTTGATTTCGTTGAATAGGCGGACCCTGTTGTTAGCCACTGCCTCTGGAATCATTCTAAGCTTATCACTGACCACAAGGCTTTTCAGCTGTATTTCTGGAAGAACCTTAATTTTACTGTCTTTGGACAGAACTTCTAGCACAGCCGAGTCTAGATGCTGCAGTTTATTTGCTCTAGAGAGGGCTGCTATCTGGTCTTCTCTCAGTCCTCTAGCCTGATCCAAAGTTATAACTCTGAGATGTTCTTCATCAAATATGGCAAACTGATCGTTCGAAAGGCTAGCCAGGGTTGCGGCATCGACTTTCCCTAGCGTCTCGGCCGATAGCACGTTAGGGTTCTCGATGGAGGTTATTTTTCTGTCCCCACGCCACAAAAAGCTGTCTTCTCTAGTGTTCGCTAGAGCATCCAGCTGATCCGGAGTCAATTGCCCATAGAACGTTTTTCTTCCATCTTTTCCCAGCTCCTCCATGGTGCTATCATCTAGCCCGCTAATAAGCTCTGGGGACAGAAAGCCTATATTTCCAACAGCCGCCAGACTGATCAGCTGATTGGCCATAGCTTCCTTTCTTTTGCCGCCACCGGAGGCAGCCCTTAGTACTGAGGGAACATCAAGTTTCCCCAGGAGGGCGCGGGGCAGGTGCTGCAGTTTGTTGTTTAGCACCAGAGCTTCGCTAAAGCCTATGAGATCACTAATTTGCCCTTCGCTCATGGCTCCAATCTGCTCGGCGGTCAGACTTTCGATCTGCTCCACCGTAAATAGGTTTAGAGTTTCCGGTTTTAGCCGTCCAAAGACCTCCGGCTCAATGAATTGGGCCCTAAGGGCACAGATTTTTTTGGAAACAAGTAGAAATATAATTCCATCCCCTTTGACCTCTGCCATGGCCTCCAGCTGTTCCACCTTGAGTCCGGCGACAAATTTTCTCGCGAGTTCGTCTCTGGCGCCGTCATATTTTTTATCATTAAAATTAAATACCCTGTCAGCTATTTTCTTGACGGTTTCAATGGGTATTGCTCCTACCCCGTTGGTCTCTATTATCCTAGCTAGCCACTCCCCGTCTAGTTTAGCATTAGCTGGAAAATCTCCGATATCGCTCATATTATTCCCTTCTTTTGAACTTTGCGAGATAATAATAAAGTATTCTCATAAAGTCAACTATCCAGGGGGAGGCACTAGAGCACTAATCTAGGATTGTCCTGCGGATAGGCTGGACCCTAGAAAATTATCCCTATCAGTTAGCGACACCGACCAACCATCATCTCTAGATCACTAGCTGTGGCTGTCCTGTCCCACTGTTTTTAGACCTTTCCTCCAGATACCTGGCCAACCCAAGAATCACATCCTCTAGGCCAACGCCACTGACGCAGGACAGGGGATAGACACCTTTGCCTATTTCTTTCTCCAGATTTTCTCTGACTTCGGCTAGCCTCTCGCCATCGATGAGATCTATCTTGGTTAGAGCTACAAACTCTGTCCTGGTGGAAATGTTGTATTTTTCAGATTCTATTTCCCTTCTGACAGTCCTATAGTCTCCGAGGGGATCTCTAGAGGCACTATCAACTAAATGCAGGAGAATTGAGCATCTCTCTATGTGCTTTAGAAACCTGTTGCCGAGCCCTCTACCACTGCTGGCTTGTTCAACGAGTCCCGGCAGGTCGGCCATCACAAACTCGAAGTCACCGACAGAGACTACGGCCAGCTGTGGTTCGGTGGTGGTGAAGGGATAGTCCGCAGCCTTCGCCCTGGCGTTGCTGACCGACGACAGGAATGTTGACTTGCCCACATTCGGCAGCCCAACGAGGCCCACATCCGACAATAGCTTTAGTCTCAGTAGTAGATCAAATTCTTCTCCCTCCTCTCCGGGTTTGGCTGTCCTCGGTGCCTGGTTGGTGGATGATCTGAACCTCGCATTGCCGAAGCCTCCGCTACCACCTCGGGCAGCCAAAAACTCGGCGCCGTCTCTGTCAAGGTCAAAAAATAGACTTCCATCGCCGAAGAGGACCTGGGTGCCCGGGGGCACCTCCAGGATTAGATCCCGGCCACCTCTGCCGGTTTTCCGGGAGGAACCACCACCCTTCCCATTCTCAGCCTCAAAAACCCTGCTGTGTCTGAACCTGAGGAGAGTGTTCAGACTGCCATTTGCTCTAAATATGATGTCTCCACCCTTTCCGCCATCGCCACCGTCGGGACCCCCCCGAGGTCTGTACTTCAGTCTGAGAAAACCAACCTTTCCATTGCCGCCGGTCCCAGCCTTCAGGTGTATATCAGCCTCATCTATGAATTGCATATTTCGTCTGGTGCCCCGAAGAGGACTCGAACCTCCACGACCTTGCGATCATTAGCACCTGAAGCTAACGCGTCTACCAATTCCGCCATCGGGGCCATTAAATGGCACTACTCTCGCAGCTACAATATAAAAAACAAGATGTATAGGTCCAAACACATGCGGGAAAAATAGAGTTGCAAATTAGTCTGGCTGTGGCGTTGTTTTAGCATTTTTTAGCCATCTGTTAGCTTTTTCGCTAGGAGGAACCTAGAAAACTCTCCTAATTTGCAACGGGGCCAAAATACAATGGTAGGCTGGAGAGAAGTAATAGGATAGTCAGAGAGGAATTC
>JAITSP010000095.1 GCA_031287725.1 Rickettsiales bacterium | reverse complement strand
ATACAGATACAATAACTATAGACCCCATTCGAAGCTTGATTTCAAAACTCCCATGGAGTATTATTTATCTCTGAACAGAGTGGGGTGAATTTGTCTCATATGTTATGGACCTGTACATGTGAATTTTTCTGTTGATTTTATAAATGTTCCCTATAGCCTGGGCCGAAGGATTTCTTAATTTTTTCTGATTAGAATCATGTCCGAATTCGATGATTACCTTATGTCCGTGGCCGAAGTGGTCGCCAAAAAATCCAAGGACCCCTCTACCAAGGTGGGCTGCGTCATCGTCACCGAAGACTATGAACCTGTGTCCTTCGGCTGCAACAATTTTATAGCCGGCTGCAGGAAGGAATTCATGACCTTTGAGAAACCTCAGAAATATATGTTGATGGTTCACGCTGAGATGAATTCGCTGATAGCTGCGAAGAGATCAATCAGAGGCTGTAGAGTCTATGTCACCCACGCGCCCTGTCCCAATTGCCTCAGAAATCTACTGCAGGCTGGGGTCAAAGAGATTGTCTATGACAATTTTGATACCAGAGGCAACATAATGGATTCCAGCAGCAGGGATGCTCTGGGAAGACTGCTAGGGTCGATGGACATCATATTTAGGAATATCCACGGCAGAAAAGATATTTAGTCCGATGATGGTCACCAGTGTTTTCCATCCCGATTTCACCACTGGATTCGGGAGAGTCGGGGAGAGATCCCCCAGGGCTAGGCGGCTGCCGTGCGCCTAGTCAGCTGTGCTCTTGTCTTAGCTGCGCTGCTGCTAGTCCCAAAGCTAGGCGACTGCTCCTCCGGTGGGCCCATAGCTCTCTTTGGAGAGTGGTCCCTCTTCAGAATTTTTGACGAGAAGAGGAAAGAGGCGATGTGCTTTGCCATGGCCATACCAAACAGAAGGTATGATAATCTGAATCAGAGAGGGGAGTCGTTCTTTGCTGTCATAAAAAATAAAAAGAACAGCGTTGCCGAAATATTTTTATCCCACGGCCACATCAGTTCGGACGAGATAGTGAGGGCCGAAATAAATATTGCCGGAAGGAAATTTCCGGTCTTTGTCTATGAGGATAGAGCCTGGACCTTTAGCTATTTTGATGACAGGAGTATAGTGGAGCAGCTGGAGAAGGCTGCGCTCTTCAGCTTCGAGATTGAATATGAAAATGGAAAGAGTCTGATAGATGTCTACCAGCTGAATGGCTTTAGTGAGTCCCACCGCAGATTATTAACAACATGTGACTAGCTATGACGGAAGATCAAAAGAAAAATAGGCCGCTGGGCCTCCACATTCTAATTTCTGCCCTGGCGGTAGTGGCCGCGCTAGTGGCAGTCCTACTTCTGCTTTCTCTGGACAGAAAAAATATAGCCCTCCGGGAGAATTTCAGCCAGGGCCAGGATAGCCTCAGAAGGAAGATGGATGCCCTCTCCGAGAGAGCCGAAACCCTGGCTGGAAAGATAATGTCACTGGAAAACAGAATGGACGAGGTTCTCAGGGGTCTAGATGCCTTTGAGGGGAGGTTAGCAAAACTGGAAAACCACACAGTCGAGAGGCAGGATAGGAATATTAAGATTCTGATGAATCTCAATAGAATACAGAGGGCTCTGGAGGTTGGCGAAAATTTTTCTGGCCACCTACGCCTGCTGGAACAGCTCTGCTCCTCCGACGGAAGGCTCCGGGGGATGGTGGACGGGCTGAGTGGCTATGAGGATCTTGACCTCTCCGACGCCGAGATTAGAAAGACCTTTGACGTCGAAAGGGCTGGGGCCGTCGAAAAACACGGTGAAACTGGGGCTGGCCCGGCGAATGTGAGGGGTAGGCTGATGAAATTTCTGGAGAATAATATAAGGGTTGTGAAAGCCACCGGCGCCGGGGCCAGCGAGGCCGAAAGTCCTCTGACCCTGGCCGCCAGAGACATAGATAGGCGTGACTACAGGGCATTTCTGGAGTTGTCAGGGGGAAATGGGGGATTTAGTGAGATTTTTAGGGAAACACTGAAGATAGTGGCAAAGAGAGTTGAGCTGAACAAATTGATAGACAATTTATTTAGAGCAATATATAACCTGTAGTGAGATGGATTTTATAAATTTACTAGAGTGGCCATCAGAGATGGTCTTTTTTTAACCAGACAGAGGTGTTGCTATGGTAGAAGGAGAGAAAATGGGCGTGCTAGCATGCTCGTTCTGTGGGAAAACCCAGAGAGAGGTGAGGAAACTTATAGCTGGACCGGGGGTCAACATCTGTGACTCCTGTGTGTCTCTCTGCTATGAGGTTGTCCAGAATGAGTCCAATAGGTCAGATTTTGATTTTTCTAGGTTAAATATAAAACCAAAGGACATACTGGCTCTACTTGATGAGTACGTCGTAGAGCAGGGTGACGCTAAAAAGACCCTGGCTGTGGCCGTGTACAATCACTATAAGAGAATAACGAACTCTGAGAAAATCCTCAGGGAGAAGGACGACACGGAGCTGTCGAAGTCTAACATACTCATGATAGGCAGCACCGGCAGTGGCAAGACCCTGCTGGCCCAGACCCTGGCCAGGGTCCTGGATGTGCCCTTTGCCATTGCGGATGCCACTACCCTCACCGAGGCTGGCTACGTGGGGGAGGATGTGGAGAATATTCTGCTGAGGCTGCTCCAGGCGGCAAACTTCAACATACAGAAGGCCGAGCAGGGCATAGTCTACATAGACGAGATAGATAAAATTTCCCGAAAGAGCGAAAATCCCTCCATCACCCGGGATGTCTCCGGAGAGGGTGTGCAGCAGGCGCTGCTGAAGATCATAGAGGGCACCATAGCCAACGTACCACCCCAGGGTGGGCGGAAGCATCCTATGCAGGAGATGATCCAGATTAACACCCAGAACATACTGTTCATATGCGGAGGAGCCTTCGATGGGATGGATAAAATAATCACCAACAGGACGAATAGGCATTCCATGGGCTTCGAGGCAACCATAAAGAGTGGCTCCAGCGAAGAGAAGAATGCTCTTCTGAAGCTTGTGGAGCCGGACGATCTGGTGAAGTATGGCCTTATCCCGGAGCTAGTTGGCCGCCTTCCGGTTATAGCCTACCTTGAGGAATTGTCTAGAGAATCTCTGATAAGAATTCTGAAGGAACCAAAGAATTCCATAGTCAAACAGTATAGTAAACTTTTTAATCTTGACGAGATAAAACTCGAGTTCACCGAATCCTCCCTCGGTATGATCGCAGACAGGGCGCTCACCCGAAAGACTGGTGCCCGGGGGCTGAGAAATATTGTTGAAAATCTCCTTCTGGAGGTCATGTTTAGCGCTCCGTCGGATAGAGATATAAAAGAAGTTATAGTTGACTGTGACGAAAAGGATAATAAGCTTGGAATAAAGGTAATAAAAAAAAATGAGGAAAACGTTAAATGGGTTTGCTAACGAAAAAAGTCTACCCTCTACTTCCCATTAGGGATGTGGTGGTTTTTCCAGGGTCAGCGACGGTGCTGGCGATCACCCGCAAGAACACCGTGCTGACGGTGGAGAGGGCCTATCTAGCCAACGAGCAGGTGTTCTGCGTGGCCCAGAAGAACAAGAGTAGGGGGGGGGAGCCGGAGAACAACGACCTCTTCAGTGTCGGTACGGTCTGTGAGATAACGCAGAAGCTGAATATGCCTAGTGGGGAACTCAGGATATTTGTCCGGGGTTTGGAAAAACGGCGACTCTGCAAGATTACGATGGACGGCTCCGGCTATATAGTCTGCACCACCAGTGCCCTGAGGGAGACGAAGATAGGGGATGACGAGGAGGAGCTAGAGAGGATAAAGAAGATTGTCCTGAACAAGGCTGAGGATTTTCTGAGGTTCTACACTAGAAATGTTCTGGATCTGGGGCCTCTCTTCAAGACACTGGAGAATAATGCCGATGTGCTCTACGTGATCACTAATCTTCTGAACATAGACGTAGAATTTAAGCAGAGTATTCTGGAGGAGAAGAGTATTCTGAAACAGTACGTGAAGCTGAACCAGTTCCTTGAGATTGAGAAAAACCTGATAGACGTGGAGAGGAAAATTAATGAAAAGATAGATAAAAAAATCCAGGATAACCAGAGGAAATACTTCCTTAAGGAAAAACTGAAAATTATCAAGAATGAGCTTAGCGAAGACGATGACTCTGTGGAGGAGGACGTAAAGACGGATGTGGGATCCCTCAGGAATAGGATGAGGATGCTGGATGTCAGAGCTGAGGTTAGGGAAAAATTCGACATGGAGATAAAGAAGTTGGAAATCACCCCCACATTCTCGCCGGAGTACTCCTCCATAAAGAATTACCTAGACTGGATCGTGACTCTGCCCTGGAACAGCAATAACAAGCTGGAGAACAACATAAAGCAGGCGGAGGAGACTCTGGAGCGTGACCACTATGGTCTCGAGGACATAAAGGAGAGAATCCTGGAGTTCATAGCGGTTTTCCAGAAGACGCAGAAGCTGAATGGCTCCATTCTGTGCCTCGTAGGGCCGCCAGGGGTCGGCAAGACCTCTCTGGCCAAGTCTATAGCCGAGGCCACCAATAGGAAGTATGTTAAGGTGTCTCTGGGGGGAGTCAGAGACGAGGCTGAGATAAGGGGCCACCGGCGCACCTACGTTGGGGCAATGCCTGGCAAAATAATTCAATCCCTTAGAAGAGCAAAGACAAACAATCCACTCATCCTGCTGGATGAGATTGACAAGATGAGCTATGACTTCCAGGGGGATCCCGCCTCGGCGATGCTCGAGGTCCTTGATCCGGAGCAGAATAGCTCATTTAGTGACCATTTTCTGGAGCTGGAGTACGATCTCTCGAACGTTATGTTCGTGTCGACCGCTAACAGCCTTCACAACGTCTCGCCGCCACTCCAGGATAGGATGGAGGTCATAAAGCTGTCCGGCTATACCGAGGACGAGAAGGTGCAGATAGCCAAGAAGCATCTTATCCGGAAGCAGCGGGAGAACAATGGCCTCGGGGAGGATGAATTTTCCATAAGCGACGAGGCTATACTGAAAATCATACGGAACTACACCGCCGAGGCAGGGGTGAGAAACCTCGAGAGGAGCATAGAGAAGATAATGCGGAAGGCCACCAGAAAGATCGTAGAGGGTGGAAAAATGGGAAGGATAGAGATAGGGGAGGATAATGTGAAGGACTATCTCAGCGTGGAAAAAAATTCCTTCAACAAGGCAAACAAGGAGGACAGCGTGGGCGTGTCCACCGGCCTTGCCTACACAGAGTTTGGAGGAGATCTGCTGTACATAGAGGCTCTGAAATTTGACGGCAGCGGGAAACTTCTGATAACCGGGAAGCTCGGCGATGTGATGAAGGAGTCAGCCGAAGCCGCATTCAGCTATGTGAGATCGAAGGCTAACAGCATCCACATCAGTTCCAAGATATTCAATAAGTATGATTTTCACCTGCATATCCCCGAGGGAGCCACTCCGAAGGACGGTCCCTCCGCCGGTGTGGCCATGTCGGTTGCGCTGATGTCAGCTCTCTCTGGCCTCAGGGTTAGGAGTGACACGGCCATGACCGGAGAGATAACCCTCACCGGCAAGGTGCTGCCCATCGGCGGTCTCAAGGAGAAGCTGCTGGCGGCTCTGAGGGGCAACATCAAGCATGTGCTGATTCCCAAGGAGAATGTGAAGGATCTGGAAAAAATCCCAGCTAAGGTGAAGGAAGAGCTGAATCTGGTACCACTGGAGACGATAGAGGAGGCCTTCAAGTGGCTTCTCGCTGGCTACGGGGAGAAAATCAAGGCCAGCGCCAAAAATAAAAAAATCGGAGACAGGGCTACAGCCAAGGCCAAGGCCGGCGCAAAGGGCCGCCGGAAATAGAATAGGTCCCAGTCCCTAGCTCCCGGCTCTAGCTGGGTCAGAATAATAATTCCAATATCAACAGATTGACTTTAATAAAAATTTTTAATACTGTCCCTCCAGAGTCGTTAAAGAGGGTTCACAGTTATGGTTGTCAATTCAATGGAAACGCTAGATGACATTGTCGCTAGAGTGAAAAAAGCGCAGAGCACATTTGCCAGCTACAGCCAGGAGCAGGTTGATGAAATATTTAGACGGGTGGCACTCGCCATCTGTGGGAAAAGAATACCTCTGGCCAAGATGGCGGTAGAGGAAACGGGCATGGGGGTTGTCGAGGACAAGGTGATAAAAAACCACTTCGCCGCCGAGTACATATACAACAAGTATAAGAACACCAGAACCTGTGGTCTGGTGGAGAGGGATCCCGTCCACGGCATCAGGAAAATAGCCTGTCCGGTCGGTGTGATAGCCGGCATAGTGCCCACCACCAACCCAACCTCCACGGCCATTTTTAAGGGTCTCATCGCACTGAAGACGAGGAACGGCATAGTGGTGTCTCCCCATCCCAGGGCGAAGAGATGCACCGTAGAGACACTGAGGCTGATGCTGGAGCTGGCGGTCGAGGCGGGGGCTCCGAAGGATATAATAGGCTGGATCGACGAACCCACCATAGAGCTGTCAAGCGCCCTCATGTCCCACAGAAACATAGATCTCATCCTGGCTACCGGGGGCCCGGCCATGGTAAAGGCCGCCTATAGCTCTGGAACCCCCGCCCTGGGGGTAGGAGCCGGCAACACACCGGCCGTCATAGACGAGACGGCAGACCTGGAGATGGCCGTGAGCTCCATAATTCTCAGTAAAACCTTTGACAATGGCATGATCTGCGCCTCGGAGCAGTCTGTGCTGGTCGTTGGGGATGTCTACGCTAGGGTCAGGGAAGAGTTTGAGAGGAGAGGATGCTACATTCTAAAGAGAGAGGAGAATAAAAAATTGGCCGACCTATTCTTCTCCGGAGGTAAATTGAACGCCGCCATTGTGGGCCAGTCGGCTCCAAAGATAGCCTCCCTGGCCGGCATTGGCGTTCCGCCGAATACAAAAATACTGCTGGGGGAGGTCAAGAGCACAGGGAAGGATGAGCCCTTTGCCCACGAGAAGCTGTCTCCCATACTGGCCCTCTACAGGGTAAAGGATCTAGCCGAGGCCACCCGGAAGGCCCAGGAGCTCATAGAGCTGGGTGGCAATGGCCACACCTCGGTTCTCTACACGGGAGCCTCCAGTGAGGATCGAATAAAGTACTACAGCGATGCTCTGACGACAGCCAGAGTTCTCATAAATTCTCCAGCCTCCCAGGGGGCTCTAGGGGATCTATTTAACTTCCGCCTGGAGCCATCCCTAACCCTTGGCTGTGGCTCCTGGGGTCGAAATTCCGTCAGCGAGAATATTGGCGTTAGACATTTGATTAATATAAAAACAGTTGCTGAAAGAGAGGAGAATATGCTTTGGTTTAGAGTTCCACCTAAAATATATTTCAAAAAAGGCTGCGTAAATTTTGCCCTCAGGGATCTGGCTGGCAAGAAAAAGGCCTTCATCATCACGGACAGGGTGATATTTGACCTAGGCTACAGCAAAAAGGTCACGGACGTGCTAGAGGAGATTGGCATCAGCCATAGTCTATTCTCCGACGTGGAGCCGGATCCTTCGCTGGGTCTGGTAAGGAGAGCCCTGGCCAGCTGCAGAAATTTTCAGCCGGATGTGATAATAGCTCTAGGGGGCGGTTCCCCCATAGACGCTGCAAAGATGGTCTGGCTAATGTACGAGCAGCCGGAGATAAAATTTGAAGACATCGCCCTGAGGTTCCTAGATATTCGGAAGAGAAGCTTCGTGATGCCCAGTCTGGGCAAAGTCGCCGATCTGGTCTGCATACCGACCACCTCTGGTACGGGCTCAGAGGTCACCCCCTTCACCATAATAACCGATGAGAGCACTAATAATAAGTACGCCATAGCTGACTATGCATTTACACCATCCATGGCCATAGTGGATCCAGACCTAGCGACGACCATGCCCCGGGGTCTGGCTGCTGCCTCGGGCATCGATGCGCTGGTGCATGGACTAGAGGCCTACGTGTCCACCATGGCTTCCCCATTCACCGATGGGCTAGCTCTTCAGGCTATAAGGATGGTGTTTTCCAATCTAGAGAGGGCTGTGAATGGCAATTCTCCGGAGGCCCGGGAACAGATGCACTACGCGGCCAACATAGCCGGCATGGCCTTTTCAAACGCCTTCCTCGGCGTCTGCCATTCGCTAGCCCATAAGCTAGGGGCAAGATTCCACATCCCCCATGGAATAGCGAATGCCTACTGCATTTCCCAGGTGATAAGGTTCAACAGTAGCGAAAAACCGCTAAGACAGGCCGCCTTCGCCCAGTACCGCTACCCCTTCGCCGGCGAGAAATATGTCCAGATCGCTGATTTCATGGGGTTTGGTGGTCGAAGTCCGAGGGAAAAGATCGACAACCTCATAGCCAAGGTGGAGGAGCTGAAGGCAGCCATTGGCATAGCCAGATCCATAGGGGCCGAGCCGAGAAACGGGTTCAGCGAGGGGGAATTCAGAGCTGCCCTCGGCGAGCTTGCCGAAAGGGCCTTCGATGACCAGTGCACTGGCTCAAATCCGAGATATCCCCTCATAGGAGAGCTAGAGCAGCTGCTGCTCTACGCCTACGAGGGTAACTGGGACTTCGATCTCTAGGGGACATCCCAGGGCCGTCCCTAGACCACTCTCCTAGGAGTTTTTTCCGGCTAGCCCCTGGAGGGGCTAGCCTCTGGAATTTTTCCCCTCCGACCCCAGCGGAGCGAAAATTCGCATTCCCGGGTTGGGAATTTTTTCACGGATTTAGTTGACTTTATTAAAATAATTATCTAGCCTCCTGGCAGGTCATTGCAAATAAAATTAGGAAAAGGAGGAGATATGACAGAGCCAGAGACGGGGTCAGCTTTAAGTTTAACGGAAGAGAAAGGGCCTCTCACCGTAGAGGAGGAGAAAAAAACATTAGACAGGGAGAGAGAGGAACATCTCGGTAAGGTCAAAGAGGAAGTTGATAAGGGAAGAAAAGTCCAGGAGGTTCTGGAGGATGGGGAGATAAAGGAAAAGCGCGAGGACCTTCTCGCCAGGGAACAGAAGCACGAAAGAAGAAAGGCTGAGGAACATCAGAGGAAATCTGTAACCTCCACGGACGATGTTGAAAGTGTGGATGACATCTTCCGCCTCATTGCCTATTGGCTTGGTCTAGACGAGGGGATAGATGAGGAAGAGAAAAAGAAAAGGGCAGATGCACTTGACAGTTTCGAGAATGCGTTGGCGGAAGTTGAGGGAGCTAAAGATAAAGAGGAGTTCGACAAGTTGCTGGAAAAAAAGGATGCCACCGGGAAGATAGCTAGGTGTTTCAAAGGAAATCCAGAGTCAGCTAGGGCTAGAGGTCTCACTACCATCGGAGAGGTAATTAAAATATCAAGGGAAAGTAAAAAAGCCCTGGAAGATCAGGCTACTGTCGAGAATTGGAAGGGAGAGAGGGAGCCACAGACCAGAAAAAACCCCAAAGATCCTAGCTCCCCCATTCCCATGAGAAATGTGGATGTGGCCAATTTTATCACCGAACTGAGTAAATGCGAGGAAATAGAGGACGAGGAGGAGCGAAAGCGTAGATTTACGGAGTTGAAGAGGAATAATCAGGAGATCTCCGACGCTGTGGCAAAAATGAACCAGAAGCAAATTTCGGTGTACAATTTCATGCTGGCAGTGGGAAATTCTATAAGCTACAAAGAGGCCGAGTTTCTCTATGATGAGAATGAAAAAGAGAATGGTGGTGTAGAAAACAAAGGCATAAGAAAAGTAGTATGGGCCACAGACAGGACGGAACTGCTGAAAAAGACCAAAAGCCTACAGGATGAAATAGGGGATCTTGAGATTGAAATCGACGGTAAGGGTCATCCTCGTAAGATAGGTATAGATCTGGATGGAGGAGAGAAAGGAAGCGCACGAGACATTAAACTGGTCAATAAGGCAAGAGGAGTCTTTGATGATGGTACCATGGCAGAAATGGAACAATTTCTGACGATTGTCCGTGAGGTGGAGAGAGAGTACAGGAAGGCAGCTGCATCGGCAAAGGAAGCTGCTGGGCAGCCTTCCACTCTGACGCCGGTGGAACTTAACGAAGTGTACAAAAGGGCCTACGAAGATGCTAGAACCTATATCAAAGCTAGTGTCGAGGCAGCCAAGGGGGCTGCCGTTGGCATTACGACCAGGAGAGGTAATTTAACCTCAAAACTGAAGTCCAACATCGAACGCGGAGAAACAATCGGTGGCGAAGCTAAAGATGGAAAATTTTCAGAGCACGAGAAAATTCTGAAGAATATGTTTGAGGCTAGATTTGGTGATGTTCCTCCAGATTGGAAAGAACTTGGAAAGCTCGTGGAAAAGGATGGCTGGCTAGATAAGATGGAGAAAGAGAGACAGAGAAATTTTCTAGACTATGAGAAGGCCGTGGAACATCTGGAGAAACGCAAAAACAAAATTGTGACGATGAGGAATGCTATGGCCAAAAGTGATGGCCTTGAGATGCAGAGGAACCTGAGGCGAGGGGCGCTGGCGAAGTTCGACAGCAAGGAGTTTTTTAGTGATGTAAAGAGCCTAAATAGAAGAAGTATCGAACTAAAAGATGAAATTGAAGATCTCAACAAAAAAATTAACAAGGCCAAGAAGAAAAAAGACATTGCTGCGGTGGATGAATATGAGAAGCTAAAGATACAGCTGGAAAAAGAAGAGGAAATAATAGTAAAGAGAATAACGGATATGCACACAAAAACACGGGCTAAAATCAGAACGAGGCAGCAGTGTACCGATTACCTGAACGAAAACAAGTCGAATCCCATAGCCAAAGCGGGTGCCGATGCAAAAGCTGACTATGGAGAGCTAGCCAAAACATTTAAGACTGGAATAATAAGACGAAAGCTAAAGACAGAAAACAGCGAGATGCTCAAAGATCTGCTTGGAGCCTACCACACCATAGAGAATCAAAAAGCTGTCATCGAACTTGCTGGAGCTGCCATGGATATCGCCCTAGAGGGGGCAATCGACCTTAGAAGGATTGAGAATAGGAAGTTTGACAGTGCGACCCGCAGAGGGGAGGCTGAGCTGGAGATGGTTGAGGCTACAAAAGATATAAAAAAGCAGGAAGAAAAGGATGAGACTGAAAAACAGCGGGAGAATGTGGCCAAAAATGCTGCCCTCAACCCTGAGGCCCTTAAAAAACGGTGCGAGGAGGTTGATGGGTACAACGCAGAGATGGCCAGAATAAATGAGAAACATAAGGCCCAGATGGCGATACTGGATCAGCACAAGGCGATAAGGGAAATTCCTAGGAAGTTTGAGGATCTTAGACGTAGGTTTGCAGATATCTTTGTGTGGGATGAAACTGGGAAAGACTTAGAGTCTAAAAATAACACTGTTGTTGAAAAAGTTAACAATATTAAAGAATACTTTTCCAGTGTCTTGGGAGACGAATACACACTGGACGATGCCTTCCAGGAGGCGTTCGAAAAAGAGTTTGGCACTGAGACAGAAGCCGATTTTAGGTCGGCGAAAACATTTGCCGGGAGCGGGGTGTTTGATGATAAGAAAAATTATGTAAAATTAGCTAAACTTTTTGGGAAATTCGCGATAGACAAGACAAAAGAAGGAGAATTCCATATCCTCGGAAAGAATAAAGAAGGTCGTTTTGCATTACCCAAAAATTTTGATGTGATGGCCACTCTAGTGGCCTCTCTAGAAGAAGCTGAAAAAGTGTTTATGGAGGCCTCAGAACCCTTTCTAGGAGTAAATGGAGTCGAAGATGGCTCGTTGTCTATGGACGGTGACGAAATAACGTTTTCCGCCAAGTCCGCTGATGGAACAAAAAAAACTTATACCATTGACGTTGCGGATATCGGGTTGGCGAAAGACGAAAAAGAAAAAGAAGCGAGAAAGAAACTTGAAAAGGATCTTAAAGATGTTAACAATCTTGTGAATCCCCCAGAAATCTCGCAGGAGGGGACCGTTAGTAACATACTCCAAACAAACATTGTTAATGCCATGGGCCCTATCGATAATGCGAAGACTGCAGAAATACTTTCCAATCTCACTAGTGTTAAATTCAATCTTGAGACAAACTTAAAAGAAGGCCTACTAACAAAAGTTACTGATGGCAAGATCATCGGAAATATAAAACTCAAAACCGAGGAAGAAATCGAAGTGGAAAGAGAAAAAATAGCAGAAGAAACCGAAAAGCAAACAGAAAAAGGCAAAAAACTCATAGAAGGCGGGGAGAAGCTGCTTGAAATTTCAAAGGAAGATGGAGCTAAGGGTCAAATTGTTCCTACGGAGGGTGCCATAGATTTGACAGCCAAGGAGGAGGCCGCCAGGATCTTTGAGAGGGAGGGGATGGCTGAAGCTGTCAGAAAGACTACCGAGGCTGTCACAAAAGCTAGGAAGGTATTGGATGGGAAAGTTAAAGACAACGGGTTTGTCCTTTTTGACGGCACCAAAGCACTGACTTTTGACGATTTTAAGGAGGCGATAGGAGATGTTCCCGGTGTAGAGGGGAGGGATGATGATATTAAAATACTGTTTGGGGTTGCAGAGGAACTGTTTGAGGCTGCAAAGGAAACTGCCAAAGATTTAGAAGTTGCTTTGGGTACGCTGATGAGGGATGTAGATTTTGAAAAGGCTGCTCTCACAGCTGCCATCGAAGCTGCGAAACAATTGGTCTTCGATAAGAAGAATCCTCCTAGTGACGATGAGAAAAAGCAGGCAGCTATCGATGCTATCGTCGAGCATTTTGGGGATAGGATTCCCGAAGATGCTAGGGAGTTATTTAGAAAAACTATAGATGAGAGTACAGGCCCCGGCACCCTACCGGGTGATTTTAGCGTGCCAATCAAAGATTTTATTGCTACCTACGCTAAACAGACGGCTAGTGAAATTGTTCGACATGGCCTGATGAAGATTGCTGCCGATGGCGCTCTGGGTGAAAAGGGAGTAGAATATAGAGAGGAAATAGTGGAAGCTGCCGCCGATGCCGCTATGGAGAAGGAAGCCCCAGCTGTAGCTGATGTCACAGAGGAAGCTAGGAAGAAAATAGAGAAGACTATAGCTGGAAAAGAGAGGGCAGCCAAAGCAGCTTCAGTATCCGGGGTGCTCGGAGCCCTGGGGAAGGGTGTCGGAAATGCACAGCAATCTAGGGGGGCGGTGGATATTCAGCGGAAAAAGAAGGATAAAGATTACTTCACTAAAATGTTGGAAGAGAAGAGACAAAAAGCGCAGGAAGCAGCAAAGGAAGGGACAAAAATAGAGTGACCCTCTTAAAATGAGGATTTTATTAATTTAACAGATAGGAGGTGTAGATAGAGATGGACCAAAATAAGCAGAAGAATAATGCTAGAAAACTAGTTATGGCCGCCGCGGCTGCGTTGGACTCCCGTGGTGGTGGGATCAAAAATCCTGAGAATCTGGGGGAAGATTCTTTCAGCAAGATCTATGGGATTGGTGGCCATATTGTAAAGATACCGAAGACAAACGCTAGCAATCCGAATGGTTTGCCGGGGGCCGGCGACCTGCTGTGCTATAAATTACAGCAAAATGGGCTTCCGACAGATGAAATCGTGAAGATTGAAGCCGTTAGAAACGATTCGGAAGGGAAATATGTGGTTACGGAGCGCTGCGACGGTGGGAGCCTGGGGACGCTGGAAAGAGAGGCAGGTGCCAAACTTCTCGCGGAGGGAGGTATTCTAGATGCTATGAATGGCCTGAATGTTTTTCACCGCCGTGACTGTGTCCATGGGAACCTGAGGCCTGAGAATATCTTCTACACGACCGAGGGGAGAGTCAAAATTGGTGGTTTTGAATCTCTGGCCGCATGTGGATCCGGTGGTCCTGGCCAAGATGCTGGGGTTGGAAGGGTAGATTCTGCTGATGCGAAGAAAACTGACTGCTTTGCTCTAGGCGGTGTGTTCTATGAGATTTTCAGCGGAAAAAGTTTTAGAGACCTTGTCTGCGGAAGCTGCGGACAGGAACCTGGGGAGCAGAATTTTGAGCTGGCGATGTTTGGACTTTCCCATAATGAGAAGTTTCGAAATAACTTTAGAGATAAGCTGTCGGCGGATCTTAGAGCTGCGGGAGTTGGACCGCTAATGCAGATTATGGTAAGTGAACTTCTCAATATGAATCATGAAACGGTCCGGGGAATAGGTGATATTTTGGCGATTGCTGAGCGAATAGGAAGCATGGATGATTATAAAGAAGAGTATAGAGCTATGCAGGGAACCGAGCGGGAGGGAAGAAGAAATAATATAGAAAAACAGCATTTGCCGGGGTATGAGTTTACGCGGGATTTTATGAAAGAGGTAAGGGGTGTTGAGAGAGCAATAACACGCGAAGGTTTGAAAGAGAAGTTCGATATGATTGGTGAAGAAGTAGAGATAATGAAGAGAGAACCGGCGAAGAGTGATAGAAAAGAGAGATGGAAGGAAAAACTTGCGGCAATATCCAGTGGCGGGCCGCCGGTGGAAGCTGGCCACAATGCTGGCCACAATGCTGGCCACAATGCTGGCCACAATGCTGGCCACAATGCTGGCCACAATGCTGCCTTTAAAAAAATGAAGAATGCTGGAATTGTTCTAGAGGAGGAGAAGAAGAAGAAATATAAGACGCCGACTTACCCTGGTGTGATAAAAAAACCAGGCCAGGGCGGTGGAGTGGTTAAGGGAGGAAAATAGATGGTGATGCCCCGGTGGTCACCGGAAGAGGTGGCGGGTTATTGATTAATTGATTACCTATTTATTAACAGAGAAGAGGAGGTCTAGATGGACAAGGAAGGAGAGAAAGATGAGACTAGTTCGTTAAAAAATTCTAGGGAAGCGGGAACTGGGCAATTCAGGGAGTACTCGCCGGAGTACAATGCTAGGCGGGAAAAGCGGCTAAGGGAGAATGCCGAGAACAAGAAAGGGGTACTAGTGGATGAAGGACAAAAAAAGGAAAAGCTGGTGAAGGAGGTGAAAAAAACAGAGGAGAAGGAACCATCTGCTCCGGGTGTGAACTATGAAAGGTGGCGTAAAATTATAGAGGATAAAAATGCCTCTAGAAATGGAGCTGAACAGCCTGGAGAGCATTCGCCGAAGTACAAGTTTGCACGGGATTCTAGGAAAAGGGGAGAGGGTGTTGAGAGAGCAATAGCACGCGAGGGTTTGAAAGAGAAGTTTGATATGATTGATAAAGAAGTAGAGACAATAAAGAGAGAACTGGCGGAGGGGAAGAGAAAAGAGAGAGAGAAAGGGACAGAAAAGACAAAGGAGGAGAGCAAAGAAAAGGGAGAGGGGGTATGGTGGAAGAAGGTACTTACAGTAGAGTCCGGTGGCGGGCCGCCGGTGGAAGTTGGCCACAATGCTGGCCACAATGCTGGCCACAATGCTGGCCACAATGCTGCCTTTAAAAAAATGAAGAATGCTGGAGTTGTTCTAGAGGAGAAGAAGAAGAAATATAAGACGCCGACTTACTCTGGTGTGAGAAAAAAACCAGGCCAGGGCGGTGGACTTGGCATCGGTAGCGGTGGTGGAAAGAAAAATAGTCAGTGATGCCCCGGTGACTACCAGAAGAGGTGGTTAGCTGTTTTATTATTTATTTAACAAACGATATTATATATGAGTGATCCAGTGGAAAAATCGCAAATTAGAACTGTCGCGGCCTCGGTAGATTCGAAGGCGAAGGCTGGAACTGTTGAAGGGTTGGGATGTGGTGCCTTTGGTAATGTCTATGGAGTTAATGAACTTGTGGTAAAAGTACCGAAGGTTAAGGCTAGCAATCCAACTGGTTCGGTGGAGGCTGGTGACCTGCTGTGTCACAGATTGCAGAACGAAGGACTTCCAACAGATGGAATTGTGAAGATTGAGACCATTAGAAACAATTCTACGGGACACTATGTGGTCATGGAGCGCTGCAGGGGTGGAGAGCTGAGGAACATGGAAGGAGAGACTGGTGCCAAACTTCTCGCAGAGGGGGGCGCTCTGGATCTTATGAATAGCCTGAATGAGCTTCACAGGCGTGACTGTGCCCATAGAGACATAAAGCCTGCGAACATCTTCTGCACAGCCAAAAAAGGAGGAGGAGCTAAAATTGGTGACTTTGGGTTTCTGACTGAATGTGGAGATGGTTTCCGTAGTTTTAACGCTGGTGGTGTATACGGAACGCCCCGCTACTTTCCACCTGAAAAGCTTGTGGTCAAGGGTTTTGTTAGCTATGATAGGTCGTTGCTTGGAGATATGCTCTTCAATGAAAAGAGGGCTGACTGCTGGGCTCTGGGGGCTACGTTCTTTGAGGTTCTCACTGGAAAAAGTTTTATTGACTTTGTATGCAAGCTCTGTGATGAGAAGTTTAAAGACTGCGATTTTAGAGTGGCAATGGCTAAACTTTTTCTCGATCAGGATGGCTTTCAGAAGTACTTTAAGGATGCAGTGCTGGCTGAACTCCAGGGGGTGAAAGTTAGGCCGCTGATGCGCGCTATGGTGGGAGAACTTCTCAACCCGGATCCTGAGTTGGCTTTGGGAATAGGTGAGATTTTAGATGTGATTGAGGATGTGGGAAAAAGAGTAGAAGAGTATAGGGAGGAGTATGAGCTTATGCAGGAAACTAAGAGGAGGAGAGTGGCAGAGGAGATAGGTAGGGAAAAGAGAGAGATGGAGGAGAAAAGGAAAAGGGAGGAGGAGAAAAAAATTGAAAGAGAAAAAAAGGAAAAAAAGGAGAGGGAGAAAATTGAAAGAGAAAGGCGTCCGGTGGAAAACAGTAGAAGAAAGGAGGAAATAGAAGCGAAAAAAATAGATGATAGGAAAAAGAAAGAAGATGAGAAACAAAGGAGGGAAATAGGAATAAAAAAAATAAATGATGATAAAAAAAAGGAAGAAGATGAGAAACGAAGAAAGGAAGCGGAGAAGGTCAGGAAAGTAAAGGAGAATAAGGATATGATAGATGCGGAAAAAAAGAGAAGAGAGGAGGAGAGGAGGAAGGAGTCGGAGGAGAGGACTAAAAGAATAAAAGAGGAGGGGAGCAAAGAAAAGGGAGAAGGGATGGGATGGAGGAAAGCACTTGCAGTAGAGTCCGGTGGCGGTTCTCCGGTGGTAGACAACCACAATGCTGCCCTCGGAAGGATAAAGGGTGCTGAAATTTTTCCGCAGGGGAAGAAGAAACATGTG
>JAITSP010000085.1 GCA_031287725.1 Rickettsiales bacterium | reverse complement strand
ATTCTGACGGAGGACGGAAAGAGCAGAGCATTTGTGAATGATGTCATGGTGGGGCAGAGTTTTCTCAACACCTTTGGCGCCGAACTGGTAGAGCTGCATGGACAACACGACCAGAGGGGTCTCCTGAATCCCTCATTCCACAGAGATATACTCGACCAGTATGCGAATCTAGCTGGCCAGAGACAGATTGTTGCGGACATCCACCGTCAGATGAGGTCAGTGGAAGGGCAACTCCAGGAGCTGACCAGAGAGAAAGAAACCAGAGAAAGGGAAATAGACTACCTGGAGTTCATCCTCGGTGAAATTGGTGGCCTGGCTATAGAGGTCGGAGAGGAGGAAGAGCTAAACTCCCGGAGGGCACTGCTGATGAACAGAGAAAAAATCATAGCTGCGCTAAACAACGTGAAGGATATGGTGGAGAAGAATAGTCCAGTCTCAAAGGCTATTGTAGCTGCCCAGAACTATCTTTCCCGCAGCAGGTCTCTGGGTGAGAATTTCCAAGGCGAAGGACAGAACGCCTTCGATGCCATAGTGGATGATTTTGAGAGGAGTCTGGTGGAATTCAACGAGGGAATGCTAAAGGTGGAGGCTATCCATAGAAGTTTGGACTTCGACGAGTCTGAGCTGGAGAGAGTTGAGGAGCGGCTATTTTCCATAAGGAGCCTGTCCAGAAAGTACAGCGTGGCTAGCAATGACTTTCCAAGGTTTGTGGAGGAGACTGAGGAAAAGCTGCGGGAGGCCAGGGGTAAAATTGTTGCCCTAGGTACCATGGACAACCAGCTAGAGCTTCTAAGGTCAAACTACCGGAAGGAGGCCGAAAGGCTGAGGAGTGGGCGCACACTGGCGGCGAAGCGGCTGGAGGGTGAACTGTTGGCAGAGCTGGCTGCCCTTGGCATGGGTGCTGCCAGGTTCGGAGTGGAGCTAGGGGAGCTCACTGAGGACCACTGGAGTGCTAGTGGCATTGACAGCGTGAGATTTATGGTGGCCATCAACGCGGGAACATCCCTCGACGACCTAGCGAAGGTTGCCTCGGGAGGTGAGCTATCAAGGTTCATGCTGGCCCTGAGGGTTGTGCTGCTCAGAGTAGGCTCCGCCTCCACCATGATTTTCGACGAAATTGACTCGGGAGTGAGTGGAGCTGTGGCCGATGCGGTTGGAGAGAGGCTAGAGCGACTGGGCCAGAGTTTCCAGGTCTTTGTGGTAACACATCTGCCCCAGGTGGCGTCCAAGGGTCATAGCCACTTCAAAATAACTAAGGAGACGAGAGACGGCAGAACCTACACGGCCATAGAAAAGCTCGGCCACGGCTCAAGGAAGGAGGAGATAGCCAAAATGCTCAGTGCCAGAGATATCACTGACGAGGCTCTGGCAGCGGCCGAAGTGCTACTGCAGGGTAGGATGGCCCGGAGAAGCTAGGATAGGGGGAGAATCCCACCGCAAAGCCATCGGCCACCTCTGGACCGGCTATCTCTAGAGCCAGCAGCCGTACCTTTTGATGTATAGTTTTTTGACTAGCTGGACAAGGGCTATGTAGAGGGCAATTATCAGCAGCAGCCACTTGTAGTAGTAGAATGGGACGGCCGTCAGACTGAGTGACCAGCCCATGCCCGTGTAGGGTATGATTATGGAGGCTAGCATCGAGGCGGTTGTGGCAAAAAACACGTTCATCGACACGTTACTCTCCACCAGTGGCCTCTTTTCGGTTCTTATCAGGTGTATTATGATGGTCTGGCTGAGCATGCTAGCTATAAACCAGCCACTGCGGAATAGCGCCTCACCCCAGCCTAGATATTTATACATAACTATGAACAGCAGTATGTCGCAGACGGAGCTTATAGGGCCTACACTCAGAACAAACCTCTTTATAGAGTAGATGTCCCATTTTTTCTGGGTTTTTAGGTATTCTCTGTCGACGTTGTCCCAGGGAATGGATATCTGGGATAGGTCGTAGAGAACGTTCAGCAGCAGCATCTGTACCGGAAGCATGGGCAGAAATGGCAAGAATAGGCTGGCAAACAGCACAGACAGAATGTTCCCGACATTCGAACTCAGCGTCATCTTGACGTACTTTATTATGTTGCAGAATATTTTCCTTCCCTCGATGACGCCATCGACGAGGACGTTTAGATCCTTCTTGAGAAGGATGATGTCGGCCGACTCCTTGGCTATGTCGACGGCCGTGTCCACGGATATGGCCACATCCGCCTCCTTCATAGCTGGAGCATCGTTTATGCCATCCCCCATGAACCCGACGGTGTGCCCCAGATCCTTCAGACTCCTGATAATTCTAAGTTTCTGCTGGGGGGTTAGTTTAGCGAATATGTCATAGTTTTCGACCTCCGCCCTGAGTTTGGCGTCATCCATGGACTCCATGTCTAGGCCAAACATTATCCTATCGTTTCTGATGCCCACCTTCTCACAGACATTTGCTGCTATGATGTCACTGTCGCCAGTCAGCACCTTAACCCGCACATTCAGATTTTTCAGAGCCTCTATGGCCGATTTGGCCGTCTGCTTGGGTGGATCGAGGAAACTCAGGTAGCCCATCATGACCATGTCACTTTCGGTCTTAACTCCTATGGGTTCCTCACTGCTGATCTGATTTTTCTGCGCTATGGCCAGGACCCTCATCCCCTTGTTGTTGAGGTCTAGGACAGTCTCGATGATCTCATCCCTGATTTTACTGTCGATCTCCACAATTTTGCCACCATATTCCGCGTACTTGCAAATCTGCAGCATTTCCTCCAGAGCACCCTTGGTGATCAGCTGCATCTTACCGTTTTTATCCCTGAGAACCACCGACATCCTCTTCCGGGTGAAATCGAACGGAATCTCATCTATCTTCTGGTATTCGTAGTTGAGGCTGTAGAAGCTGTTCTTTACGGCCTTATCTATGATTGCCAGATCCAGCAGATTTTTTAGCCCCGTCTGGAAGTTGCTGTTAAGGTAGGCATGCCTCAGGACCCTCATATCCTCCTTGCCGTGGAGATTCAGGTGGTACTGGAGCACTATGACATTCTCCGTCAGGGTTCCGGTCTTGTCAGAGCAGAGGATGTCCATGGCACCGAAATTCTGCACAGAATTTATGTTCTTGACGATGGTCCTCTTTTTCGACATGGACACCACGCCCTTGGTCAGATTCGACGATATTATCACCGGCAGCATCTCCGGGGTCATGCCCACCGCCATCGATATGGCAAACAGGAGGGCATTGAAGAGATCACCCTTCGCGTACCAGTTTATCACAAAGACCACACTAACCACGAAGAGCATGAGCTTTATGAGGAAGCTGCTGACGCTGGAGAGCCCTCTGTTAAAGCTTGTCTCTGCCTTCTTCCTCACTATGAGTTTTGTCATGGAGCCGAAGTAGGTGTCCATGCCGGTGAAAAGAACCACCGCTATGGCGGTCCCACTAACTATGTTTGTGCCCATGAAGCAAAGATCCTCAAGCTCTATGGGGGATTTGGGCATGTTATCCAGGGTTTCTCTGGAGAGTTTTGAAAATTTTTCTATGGGCTCTGACTCTCCGGTGAGGTAGGATTGGCTTATGAACAGATCCTTTGACTCTATAATTCTCAGATCCGCCGGCACTATGTCCCCGGCCGACAGGTAGAGCACGTCGCCTCTGACCAGTTCGGAAATTTCTATTTCCCTCCGCCTACCGTCTCTGATGGTGGTGGCTGTGGTTTTTATCATAGATTTCAGTTTTTCACTGGCTCTGTTGGATTTATTCTCCTGTATAAACTTTATCAGGCTGCTCACAACAACCAGAGATATGATGGTGACGCTCGCCTTTGCGTCCCCCGTCATTAGGGACACGGCCGCCAGAATCATCAGCACAATGTTGAAGGAATTAAAAATGGACTCGGCCAGAGTGAAATACCATTTCTGCTCGCCGTCCCCACCTATTTCATTATAGCCATACTCATCCTGCACACTCTCCACGTAGTCTGTGGAGAGGCCATCCTCCAGATCCGTCCTCAGCTCTCCAACTAGAGTGGACTGATCCATGGCAGAAAAGCCTATAAGATTTTTTCTTATGTTCTCAAAGCTATTTTTTTGTCTTTTCGTAACTTCCTTTTCCATAGACGCCCCTTAAAACAATTACACACCAGCGCTAGGTCCTAGCGAATACGCGGAGAACTAACAAAAATGGCATAGATGCCGATTTCATGATACCTAGGCGATCTCTAATAGTCAAGTTAGTCGAATTTACGGGGAAATTAGAATTGTTTATCGGTCCGAAGATAGGATGGAAAGCCTCCGGCGACTCTGCAAATGGTCGGAAAACCCCAACGACGGGCCTAGCACCCATCCTAGGGGTTGTTCTCCCGGTTGGGAGGGCCTTCCTCTCCATCGCAGACCCTGTTTTTACCCCTCAGGCCGTCCCAGTAGGCCAGGCGTCTAGCTATTTCTCTCTCAAAACCTCTTTCGTTAGGTCTGTAGTAGGTCCTTCTCCCCATGCTGCTGGGAAAATAGTTCTGGCCAGAAAAGCACAGAGGGGTGTTGTGGTCATAGATATAATTATCTCCGTAGCCCAGTTCTCGCATCAGTTTGGTAGGGGCATTCAGGATATGTTTCGGAGGATCCTGATAGTTATTTTCCCGAGCGTCCCGGAAGACCTCCCCCTCAGCCAGATAGCAGGCGTTGGACTTCGGAGCTGTGGCACAGTATATGACAGCCTGGCTGAGGAACAGCTGTCCCTCCGGAGGACCCACGAAGTCAAACGCCTCTAGAGCCGCTGTCACCTGCACAAGAGCCTGGGGATCGGCCATGCCGATATCCTCGGCTGCTGCCCTCATGAGCCTTCGGAAGAGGAAATGGTACTCGTCTCCACCATCTATTATTCTAGCCATCCAGTAGAGAGCCGCCTGAACATCGGACCCTCTGATGGATTTGTGGAAGGCGCTGATCAGATTGTAGTGATTGTCGTCCTTTTTGTCGTAGTTTGCCTTTCTCCGATTCACCGCCTCCAGCAGCTCCCTGGTGCCGAGCCTTTTTCCGGGACCCAGAGAAAACAATTCCTCACACATGTTCAGAAGATAGCGGCAGTCTCCGCTGGACAGACTGATCAGCAGTCTTCTGGCATCTCCGTCCAGCGGGAGCTCTTTGTTCTCTCGGGCTTCGGCCCTCTCTAGAACTTCTCCTAGTTCCTCCTCGGCGAGGGGTCTAAACACCAGAACTCTGCAGCGCGACAGAAGAGCGGAATTTAGTTCGAAGGAGGGGTTTTCGGTGGTGGCCCCGATCAAAACTATAGTACCGTTTTCAACGTAGGGTAGCAGCACATCCTGCTGGTTCTTCTTAAAGCAGTGCACCTCATCAATGAACAGGATGGTGCTCCGGTTGAAATCCTCGCGCCTGTTCTTCGCCAGCTCAAAAATCCTCTTTAGATCCGAAACTCCGCTGTTTGTGGCTGAAATCGTCTCGGCGAAGTAGTTTTTCTTAGCCAGCAGTAGCCTGGCAACGGTTGTCTTTCCAGTGCCGGCCGGTCCCCAGAAAATCATCGAGGGAATATTCTCCTGGGAAAAAACTCTACTGAGAATCCCGTTTTCTCCAAATAACTGTTTCTGCCCAACCAACAGCGCTATGTCGGAGGGTCTAAGTCTGTCTGCCAAGGGTTGCATGGTTTTCACTCCTATCGGTTGGGGAACAGGACGACAACCAAATCGTCCCACCCTCTAGGGAAAAGGGTATGATAAAAAAAAATCTTTGCAACAGCCCAGAGGGGAATCAATATTTATGATTTTTCCGGGCTGCTCCAGGAACCCTGGCCGCTAGAGGCACGGAATAGATGGCCTCCGGGAGCTGGTTCTGGCTCTATCTAGGACCAGAGCGACACTGCGAGTGGCTACTACTCTAGCGAAAATCTATGCGAGGTCTAAATAAGCCCTGTCCATGGCTGATCCTCGCTAAAATTTGTACAAATATTTATTATTGTTCTATCTAAAGATCGGAATATGTATTGATTTTTCAAAGTTCCTTGACATTTACGAAGGTACCTCGTATCATCTCCCGTGAAAGACAAAGATAGTGTTTGTTTTTTATTTTTTTCCTTTATTTTTTTGAGAGGGCCCGCAATTGTGTGGGCTTTTTTGTGTTTTTGGGATAGGAGAAATTCTTCCCCTGGAGGCTTTTTATCGTTATAAAACATATTTTTATCCTGAAACGTTGGCTGCTATGTGATATATTTTGGCTAGACTGTAGAGTTGGCGCTTGACATGTCACAAATTATCTGCTTAAATTCGGGGGGTATTTGTTAGTTACGTTTTCTGAGGTAGCCGTGAGAAATTTACTGAAATCAAAATACATGGGGAAGGGCTTTTCTGCGCTGGAGTTTGTGGTGGTTCTGGCCATCATGGGCGTTCTGGCACTAGCTCTGACCAAGACCGCCGTTCTGCTGGACTCTCTGAGGACAAAGCAC
This sequence comes from Rickettsiales bacterium, assembly GCA_031287725.1. Taxonomy (GTDB): domain Bacteria; phylum Pseudomonadota; class Alphaproteobacteria; order Rickettsiales; family UBA1997; genus CALXRO01. The sequence goes on along the minus strand of JAITSP010000085.1, from coordinate 2,313 downwards.
ATTGTGGCGGAGATAGTCGCTCTGGATCAGGCTGTGACACAGCAGCGGGACCAGACAGGAAAGCCTCTATCCCTTAGAAAGGGGATGCTGGCTCTGGGTAAAGTGCTGGATAGTGGTGTATTCCGGAGTCTACCCGATGACCAGGGAGCTCTGGCTTCGAGGTATCGGAGGGGAAACTACTGGCTCCTGGTTGATCTAGACCGGATAAATGGAAATGCTAGCAGTGCTGGCAGTTCAAAGTCGGAGAAGGCTGGGCCCCAGGAGAGGGGCGTGAATCTGGCCCTAGTCCTGACTGCCGTTGATGGGGATGGTAGCTATGGACTGGGTTCAATAACGGCCCAGAGATTCGCGAACATTAGGACCCGCCTCAGAGATACTCACCTGGAGAGCCTGGAGAAACGCCTCCAGATGGTGACGGTGGCTGAAACCCTCCATAGGGATCCGCGGAAAATTAGGGGACTCAGAGAGGTGGTTACTGATGAGAAGGATAGGGCGGAGCGAGGAAGCGCTCGAAGGAGGTATAGCCTAGTGCTAAAACTACCTCTCCAGAAATCCCGAAGCCGGAGTAAATCCCAGGATAAAACTCAAGAGACTCAAGACAAGTCTCAGGAGAAAACTCAAGACAAGTCTCATGATAAGTCTCATGATAAGTCTCATGATAAAACTCAGGAGAGATCTGAGGGTAGAGGGCAAAACTAGAGAGGCATTCTCTTCTATGCTAGAGAGTGCTGTAGGGACCATGTAAACCTGGTCTGGTGGCGCCTGCTGTGCATTTTTGGCCTAACCCGCGCCCTCCAGCCCCCCGGAGGGGGGCTGGAGGTTCTGGAGGGACCCTACCGTAGGTTAGTGACTCCTCTGGGTTTCTCTCTGCAGAAAAGCTAGATGGGTAGTGAAAAATACTAAAAAACTCTATATTTTGCCTAGTTTACAGTGGATATCTATGAATTTAGCTAGAGGATTGGCCTAGAGGGGCATTCTATAGTAGTCCACAAGGCTGATGCCACGCTTTGTGAATTTGGTGTTAACCTGCCAGAAGTCAACTCCGGATAGTTTGGTTTTCTGCACCGCCCTGCCCACAGTGCTGTCAGTCACCTCGGGCTTGGGAATGAATGCGTCGGCCTCAAACATGAAGAAAACCAGGAATACGGCTCTTCTCTGTCTCGACAGTTCATCCATATGCTTTATGAATCTGTCTATGGAGTAGATAGTGTCGTCCCGATTCATGAATCTCAGGTTCTCATTGGTAACATACTTTTCCTTAAGGGGGAGCATGACCATAGGGCTTTTTACCTCCAAATAGAGGTCATTGTTCACAACAAAGTCTATTCTTGAGTTTCCAACCCTCTGTTCTCGCTGGACGGTGAAATTTTTTCCTCGGTGGCCAACGATGGCCGATAGCTGCCCACTTCTCAGAAAATAGTCTACGTAGCTATTGGCCCTGGTTTGGTTTATGCCTACCCACTTCTTATGGGGATCGTTGACTCTGTTGAGAGACACTGCCTCCACGGTGTAATTTGTCTTCCTTCCACTACTCCCTGGGGCACTGCTGAGCAGACAGGGTACTCTGTCAAAGATGATCCTGCCGATTCTGCCGGTGCAGGGACAGTGGCAGGTGCTAAGCACACCATCGACCATGACGTTCATCACAAACCTATTAGGTCTGTTTATAATTAATCCCTCTCTCAGCGCCTCTTCAAATACCATAGATCTCCGCCCTTCTAAACGCTAGGAACCTGGCCAACTCCTATTTCTCCTCGGAGGCCTTTTCTCTGGAAGTCTTTTCTCCGGGAGTCTTCTCCTGGAAAGTTTTCTCCCGGGCAGGTTTTTTTTCGGAAGCCTTTCTCTCCAGATAGTCTTTGACTAGACTTTTGCTTCGGGCGTATTTCCGTGCCGATATGGATGTGAGAATCGCAGAATTTAACATCAGAAAGGCACCCAGAAGAATGGTGAATTTTGTAATGAAGTCTGTAGGCGCTTTCCTCTTTGTTGACCCGAATTTGGAATTGCCCGAACTTATGTTGCTTAGAGCATCTTCGTCCGAAGACTGCAGCAGAACCACCACAGCCAGCAGAGCGCAGGCTAAAATCTGAAGAATGAATAAAACCACTAGACCGCCACCCATCGAATCCATAAATGAGAAAAATATACTGCCAGGGTAGTCAGGTTAATATTGATGTCAATAGGGCTGTGCCGGTTGTACAGGTCCATAACATATGAGACAAATTCACCCCACTCTGTTCAGAGATAAATAATACTCCATGGGAGTTTTGAAATCAAGCTTCGAATGGGGTCTATAGTTATTGTATCTGTATA
>JAITSP010000084.1 GCA_031287725.1 Rickettsiales bacterium | reverse complement strand
GTATCAGGAAAGGCAGAGAGGAAGGTAGGGTAGAAGGTATGGAGAGGGGTATGGAGAAGGGTAAACTAGAGACCGCCCTGGCAATGCTGAAGAAAGGTCTGGGCCTAGATCTTGTGGCCGAATGCACCGGCCTCAGCGAGAGTGAAATTCTAGAGCTAATGGAAAATCCCAGAAACAACGGATGGTGGAGCTAGAAGAGTGCTAGAGAAGAGCTGGCGGATACGGGTATAGATATATATCTGAACCTAGACCCGAGAACCTCGCCCTGGCCACCGTTCCTGGCCAGACCAATAGTTCATTACCTTAGTGGGCCGAGGATTTCTTGGAAACAGGTCTAATAATATAGACCCCATCCGAAGCCTGATGGGACTGTTGCAAATTAGACCAAATGTAGAGCTGCTCTAGTGTTTCTCCGCCGCATGTCTGCCTCTCTGGGAATGGGACCTGAAAGAAACCTAATTGTGCAACGGGGGCTTGATTTCAAAACTCCCAGAGAGTATTATCTATCATCGGCCAGAGTGGGGTGAATTTGTCCCCTAGGCTGTGGACCTATACAGCCAATTTTGCCAGTTGAGTTTTCCAAAAATCGCTGTAAACCTCATCGGAGCAGACCATGGCGGTAATGATGCTTGTGGGCCGAAATAGCTCAGCTGGTAGAGCACCTGATTCGTAATCAGTAGGTCGGAGGTTCGAATCCTCTTTTCGGCACCAGGTTTACTGGGAGTTTCCAGGGATGGGGGAAAAGTTGCAGTAAAATTGATCTCATAGGTATATGCACTAGGCACAATTTTCTTGACTCTTTCCAAAACTTTCTCTAGGTTTGATGCAGTGCTTTCCTGGTGGGGGAGCATGTATGACGGGAAAAGACCAGAGTGCGGGAGTTGCTGTCTAGTGCCGTGGTTGTGTGTTCGTTTGGCAGGGAGGTGTATGCCGATGCAGGAGAAAGTAAATAGTTTTGTGATCCATTTTGTGACTTCAAATCAGGGTAAAATAAAAACACTGGGGAATCTCTTTAGAAACCGAGGGCGGCCGGATGTTGAGGTTGAGGGAACCAAATTAGACCTGATCGAACCACAGGCAGATGTAGTTTCAGAGGTCTCTCTGTCTAAGGCTAGGCAGGCATATGGTCTATTAAAAAAGTCGGTTCTAGTTGAGGATGGTGGACTTGCCATTGAGGCTTTGAGAGGGTTCCCAGGTGTCTATAGTAAGTATGTAAGCCAAACTCTCGGTGCGACAGGAATTGTAAAGTTGATGGCCGGTGTCCCAAATAGGAGCGCGAGATTTGTCAGCACAGCCACCTACATTGGTGAAAATGGTCAGGAGCGACAGTTTCCTAGAGAAGGTGGTGAGGTATCAATTGCGAATGAGGTAAGTGATATAGAATCTCCGCTAGCCTGGTCTCCGCTATGGAGGGTTATTCGAATTGATAGATATCAAAAGGTAATGAGTGAAATGACAAGGGAGGAAATTAATGAGTACTATTCGGATGGAAAGTCTAGTCTAGATAAGTTTGCAGATTGGTTTTTGGAGAATATAGAGTAGTGAATAGGGGGTAGCCTTTCTGGGTAATGCATTGCTCGATAGGGTCTTACTGAGTTTTAGAGCAGACGAACAGAATCTGAAATCCTACGAAAACTACGATATAAAAATATCAGGTAACATGTCGGAGAAAATAATCAGGGGGTCAGACTATAGGAGGAAAATCGTGGATGACAAAGAAAGAATTGTAAAAATTGTCAAAACTATGGCCGCACAGCCAGTTGTTATGGATGCCGTCATAAAATCGCACGATGAAAATCCCTGGTGGCCAATGGCTATAGAAGACTGGCGAATGCGAATGATCATCGCAGGTCTCAGTACCCGTGTTTCATTCAGAATGCTACACACCTACCAGGATACCATCAGAAAATTCGAGGAACTAGGCTATGAACGGATCAAGTCCGCAGCGGATAGAGACCTAGCCATAGTGCTGAAACCGCTTGGACTTGTGAATGGTAGATTAAAATTCCTACGCAATATGGTGAATTATCTGGAAACATACAGAACAGAAGAAGATTTTTTTAGGAAAAGTAGCCAAGACATAATTAATGAAGTTAGCCGCTGTGTAGGCGGGGCATCCTTTAAGATTGGACAATACTGTGTCCTCTATGCCAAAGGCTATTACTGTGGAGTTATGCCCGTGGATAGCGGAATGAGAGACATGCTGGCGCCGTGTCTAGGCCTAGAAACCGGCAAAAAAGCATATGACCATGAGGTGGTCCGCCTACAGATAGAGCAAATCGCAAAGGACCATGACTGGCTAGCCATTGCCCAGGCATTAGGCTACGATGGCAGGGTGAAATTACCAAGAGATATGCCTCTGACCTGGTGGCTACATCTGGTTCTAATCAACTATAAGCGTTATTTTTGCAATAGCAGAAAACCTGAACAATGTCCGCTGCTAAAAATTTGCGAATTAAATGTGGGGTGTCGCTGATGATGAAAGATTTTGCTATAGTAGAGGGGTGTGGTGAACCGGAAAAGACAGTAATTGCCAACAGGCTTAGGAATAGTGGCTATAGTTTGTTGCATTTTGATTTTGATCCGAGTCTTTCGGAGGTTTCTCCTATTTCACTGTTCTCTGGTCCAACTACATCTAGGCCTATTTTATCTAATCATCCAGTACCGCACCGTGGAATGGACCCTCTATTCTCGCAGATTAGCTTCCTAATTTTGTTAAAAAATCAATCAAACGGCGGCGGAGGAGGTTCTTTTTTCAATCCCAGAGGGCAAACCACCTCCGAGAATTTTTTCTCGGAGGTGGGGGCCTAGGCCTTTCCAGAGAGATGTACAGAACTCTGGCTCCCAGCCCGTCAGAGAGAGGCGGACCCCAGCTATTGCGCGCTCGCTAGAGGTTGCTAGAGGCCGTCCTACCTCTTGGTTCCGGAGATCTTTTCAGTTTCTTCGGAATCCTCTGGTAGAGGTATCCTTGGCGTCACTGTTTTCTCTGTTTTCCCTGTTTTCCCTATAGCTTCCCCACAGATAGTACGCTGCCAATCCTGCTCCTCCTCCTCCCGCCATTTTCATGAAGGTGACTATGGATCTACCTGGGCGCCGAAACATAGTGGACCCATACTTCTTCCCTGGTTTACTGTTTTCTTTTTTGCTATCAACCGCTGCATTCTTCAGTTCCTCTTTTTCTATAGAGCTTTCCTCTTCCTCATCGTCATCAGGCACTACCTTTTTCTTCCCCTTCCTTTTCCTAGGAAATTGAGTATCACCAACCGGTAATCCACCGGAGAGGGCTATTATTCCTGATTTCCCAAAACTGTCCGCTATCCTTCCACTAGGGTTGGCGTCCAGAGAGGATCCGGAGCTATCTACGGTTACGAGTGGTTCTAGGGCTATAGTAGTTACCACAGTGACCCGTTCTTCCTCTTCTTCCTTTTTCTCCCCTCCCCCTGTCTCTTCCATTTCATTCTCCTTCTCTTCAATTTTTTCCATTTTTTTCCCTAGCTCTTTATCTTTCTCCAGCTCTAAATCCTCTTTCCCAGAGGCAACAGCCATCCCCGGCCTCACAGTAGCTCCAAAAGATAGTACTAGTAGAGCCAGCGCAAAACACTCTTTGATCATTTTCATAGAGATTCCTACAAACTATTAGAAAACGCACCTAGCTGGATAGTAGACGGGAAAAATAATTTAGTCAATGGCTTGTACAGGTTGTACAGGTCCATAACATATGAGACAAATTCACCCCACTCTGGCCAGAGATAAATAATACTCTCTGGGAGTTTTGGAATCAAGCTTCGGATGGGGTCTATAGTTATTGTATCTGTATAGGTACTTGGCCAGCTCTTCTCTGAATTCTTCTAGAGAATTTGCCAGAAGGTCTTTTCTGCCAGAGAAATCCTCTTCGGCTATGCCGTTATTTCTCTCTAGCCGGCCATTGCATTTGTGGGGACTAGACACCCCCTGGAAGGGGGCTTACTAGGGGGCAGAAATTATATGGCGATTGCTGTCGCCAGGGGGCTATTGCCAGATGATAAAATTTCTATATAATGGATGTCACAGGTGGAGCAAATCCACTAATTTATGGGATATTGGATGGAAAAGACGTTTGTTCTGGAGCTTCCCGAGGACTACAGATGGGAAGTGCCTGGGGAGAAGCTGGGGCTCCTCAGAGAAAAATTACTCGGCAACGGGATGTTTCCCGATGTTACCACCGCCGACGGGGCTGGTCACAGTGCGGAGCTGGTGGGAGGAAGACTCCTCTGCTCCTTCGGGAGAGCTTCCCCGAGCCGCAGCTATGAGGTTTTCAGTCTCACATTGGGAAAATCGGTTACGGTCTCTATGTTTCCGAAGGGCGGCCCAGAGGTGCAGCACAGAAGGTACAGAGGGGAATTTAGCTATACCAAGGGTTTTAGGAGTGGTGCCTTTAGCTCTCCAGGTTTCCTGAGGATCCTGTCGACGGTGGATGTTGGAGAGAGCAGAGGAATCATAATTTCGGAACGCTGTCGCTGTGGCCTGGATAGATGGCTGGAGGAGTCCAGACTGGCTAGACTGGATCCAGAGATGCGCATGGCCCTCGCCGCAAAAAATGTCAAACCAATGCTGGAGGCTCTGGTCCAGCTCCACGACGCCGGTTACTGCCACTTCGGCCTAGAGCTAGGGCACTTTTCCCTCAGAGAGGACGGGAGCCTGGTGATCAGCAACTTTGAACTGCTGGGAAGACTAGGCTTCGTTCCAGAATATATGGGGGCACTGGGAAATTGCTGCCATTTGCCGCCAGAATTCGCTCTGGGCAGTATATCCGGCAACTCAAAGTGTGACCTCTGGTCGGTCGGAGCTGTGCTCCGGGAGATAGCCATCGGAGACCAGTCTTTCCAACCCAGTCTGAGCTCGACGAGGGTGTCCAGAGACCCACAGGACTGGAAGTCCGGGGTGCTGTCGGAGCTAGCGAAAAAACTACCGGACTACCGCTTTTTCGTAGACACCATTCTCGCAATGTGCAATCCCGATCCATTGTCAAGGCCTGAGGCCGAGGAATTGCTTGAAAGGTTCAGAGTCAGGAAATCGGCTGCCGCTGGAATAGCTGTTCCGGAGAGGACAGAGAAGCTTTCGGAAAAACTTTCTCCAGAGAAAAGACATGGCCCAGAAAATCCAGGGATATGTGTGACCGGAGGAGGTAGATTAGGTGTCCCGGAGCCGGGAGTGGTCGATGGCGGCAAAATTCCTAGCTCCTCCGAGATGCAACTCCTTAGAGGAAAATTGCTAGGCAATGGGCTATTTCCAGATGTCGGAGTTGAGCCCCTGGTCTGGCGGCTTCCGAACGAGAAGATAGGTGGCAGAGATGTCATAAAAATCAGAGAGGATATCGCTGGCAGTGTCTATAGAGTCTACAGCAGCGCACCTGGGATGAAAAGGTTTCTAGCTCTCAGGGTGCTGGCGAAGGAAACGGTAGACGCTGCCGGAGAGCTTCTCTACAGCAGCAAGTTTCGAAGAACGGCCTTCGGGCTGGGGCCAGGCACCACTCTGGAGATTCTCTCTAGCGAGGATGATGAGCTGAACAGTGGTATTGTGCTAGCGGAGTACTGTGGCTGCGGCGATCTCAGACAGCTCCTGTCCAAAGACACCGGCAGGGCAGGGGCCTCCGAAGACAGCCTGCTAGACACCATGGGTTCGCTGCTGACAATTTTCCGCGGCTTCCACGCATCTGGTTTCTTCCACTTTGATGTGAAGCCAGAGAATATTCTGATCAGAGAAGATGGGACACCGGTGGTTGTAGGCTTTAGCCTCGCGACTGGACCAGAGCTAGATGAGGAGGCAAAACAGAGGCTAGGCAAATTCGGAACTCCCCAGTACATGCCGCCAGAGCTGCTGATTGGTGGTGCTGTGTATCCTCTGGCCTATGATGTCTGGTCTCTGGGAATGGTTTTCTTTGGACTGCTGACAGGGCACCAGCTGTTTGGGCACCTAGATCTCAAAGCCATAGAAGAGAAAATGAGGCTTATAGTTGCCGGGCCAGAGGTCTGGAGAGATAAGATCCGTGGGGTCCTAGGAAGACACACAGGGAATTGCCTAGCCCTAGATCTTACTCTGGCCATGCTGGAGCCCGACCATTCCAGGAGACCAACATTTTGCAGACTGGCTGAGGAATTTTCCCGAAGAAATGAATGGCTAGGGGAACAGCCGAAGAAAAGCAGAGAGCCTGTCTCCGGTTCGGGAGTGCTAGCTAATCCCTTCGATCCCCTAGGGAATGGCCAGAGTGATGGAATAGAGAAATTCTGGGAAGAGTTGGAAAACAGAAAGAGCGCTGCGATGATAAGTATGTTTGGTGGTCTAGAGGATAGACAGTCCGAATCAGAGAGTCCTGGCAGTGGTGAAAGTTCCCTAGCTGCAGAGACTTTTACTCCGAAGCCCAAAAAACGTGGCGCTGGGCCTGAAGAATTAAATTTCTCTGGGTTTGAGGGGGCTATCCAGAGGCTTGATCTTCTGTTCCCCGCCGCCGGAGCCCGGAAATTTGCTCTGCGACGATCTAAGTAGAGGCCGCCTTCGCTGGCTTCGGGGCCAGAGGCACCAAAAAAGGTGGTTTCCCCGCTGCTTCCAGGGCGGGGGGCCGTAAATTTTTCTTGCAATGGAGAGACACTGGCCCTACAGTTGGGAGACATGGGAAATTGTCGATGGCGGATGCGACTAGAGGAAAATATCTTTACCGAAGAGGTAAAATACCTGTTCAAAATTCTCTCCGGAGATGGTGATGGAGTTAGGCTGGTAGGGGGTTGTGTCAGGGATTTCCTGGTGGGCAGGAAAATATATGACTACGATCTGGCGACGAGGCATCGGCCGGACCAGCTGATTGCCATTCTAGAGAAGAACGGCCTGGGGCACCTAGATCTGGGGAAAGAATTTGGGACCGTTACGGCTCTCCTGAATGGCAGGAAATTTGAAATCACCAGCCTTCGGAGAGACATCAGGCCCGACGGCAGGCACACGGCCGTCGAATTCACGGACGACTACCGGGAGGATGCCCAGCGCAGAGACTTTACCTTCAATGCCCTCTACTGTGACTCCAGCCGGCTGGTCCATGACTACTTCGGCGGAGTTGGGGATCTGAGGAAGGGGCTTCTGAGGTTCATAGGGGACCCGGAGGAAAGAATTCTAGAGGACCATCTGCGCATACTGAGGTTCTTCCGATTCTACTCGAGCCACTGCTACTCCATGGACCATAGAGCTCTAGCGGCCTGCAGAAAACACAGAGACAAAATAGATAAATTGTCAAAGGAAAGAATCGCCGGAGAGATGAGGAAAATTCTAGAGTGCAGATATCCCCTGAAGGTTCTAGGGATTATGGAGCGCTGCGGAATTCTCCAGAAAATATTCAACCCCCGGGGAGAGAAAATGAAATTCTCCGCTCTAGAGATATTCTATTCGCTGAGAGGTTGGCTTGACTTTGACTACAACTATCTATTTATCCTCGCCCTTATACTCAGTGAAAACACTCTAGACTACGATCTAAAGCTAAAAAACAAAGAAAAAGCCTATCTAAACCTGCTTCTGGAGAATATTCCCGAGCATCTAGACTACCGGGAAATAGAAAGGCTCCTCTTCAGGCTTGGCGACCCCGGAGTGGTGAAGGCCATCATCATACTCCATAGCTGTGGCCATTTCACCGGAGACTATGGCAAGTACCTGGATTTTCTAGCAAAAACTGAGATTCCAAAGCTAGACCTGACGGCGGAGGACCTGGCTAGGCATGGCTTTGGGGATAGGAGGAGCTATGGGAAACTTTTACGGATGGCCAGAAATATTTTCCTGGACTCCGAATTCAGAGCCAAAAAGGAAAAAATAATAGAAATGCTGAAGAATGATGCATAAAATAGTTGGTCCGGGTGGTTGAATTTTTAAAATGTCATGGTACTTTTATGATCAAACGTCGCGTATATAATGTATATATATGAAAAAAGAACCAGAGAAGAGCTTGATAACGGTGCTCGTTCCTAACATAAAGGGCCAATTGGCAATGGTAGCTACTTTCTGTGCCGAAAACAATCTGAACATATCGCGTCTGACACTGTCAGCGGCCGACAAGGATGATAAAATACAGAAAATCATCGCCTACATCGAAGGGGATAGAAAGAATGTCGATGAGGTCTGTAGGCGACTGCTGGACATAGAGACCGTCCTGAAGCTGGTGAATTTTCAAACCAGCAGCGAATACCTGGAGAAGGAGCTGTGCCTCCTTAAGATCCTGTCGGATAATAGCAAGCTTCCCAGCGTAGCCAATCTGGTCGCCGACTTTGGAGGAAAGGTGGTCCATAGCAGCGAAAAAACAACTATATTTATGGTGGAGGACAAGGAAGAGAATGTTAATAGTTTTGTCAGCCAGGTGGTTGGAATGTGTAAAAAGATTGAGATTTCGAGAAGTGGCATGGTGGTCGTGAGTGTGGACAGGAGTATAGACGATCTAACGTCGGTAAATATATAATTTTGGAGTTTCCGGGATGTGCGCACATGTTTTTAAAGAATCAATACTTAAGCAGTATGACATAAGGGGTGTCGTTGGCAGGGATCTCGGCGAGCTGGATGCCTACTATGTGGGCAAGAGCTACGGCACCCTTCTCCGACAACTTTCGAAGAGATCCTGCGTCGTTGGCCATGATGTCCGGAGAACCTCCAGGCTCTACTCCGACAGAGCCATCGAAGGCCTAGTGGAATGTGGTCTGGAGGTGGTGGACATAGGGCTGGCACCGACCCCCATGGTCTACTTTGCAATCCAGGAACTCCACCAGGATGCGGGTCTAATAGTGACCGCCTCCCACAATCCACCGGAGTACAATGGCTTTAAAATGCTCACCAGCGAAGACCCCATCTGGGGCGCTGACATAAAAAAATTGGGTGTAATAGCCAAAAATGGTGATTTTTTCAGATCTTCGGAGCCAGGCAGGGCCATGGCCACGACCGTGAGGGAAAAATATCTTGAATTTCTGCTGAACACTCTGGCCAGGAATCCGAAGAAAAAATTAAAAATATGCTGGGATCCAGGAAATGCTGCGGTGGCCGTGATTCTTGACGATTTCCTGGAAAAACTTCCGAACGAGAACATAACCATATGCGGCGAAATAGATCCGAGCTTTCCGAATCATCACCCTAACCCGGAGGAGCCGGAGAATATGAAAATGCTCTCCGAAGCCGTCGTTGCCAATGGCTGCGACCTGGGCATAGCCTTTGACGGTGATGGGGATAGGATTGGCGTTGTCGATGGTGAAGGATCTCTGCTCTACGGTGATCAACTGCTCTGCATCTTTGCCAGAGACTATCTGAAGCGCAATCCGGGTAGAAAAGTTATGTCGGAGGTCTCGTCCAGCCTGGTTCTCTACGATGACATCGCCAGACACGGAGGGGTACCGGTGATGTGGAAGCCTGGGCACTCCATACAGAAGGCAAAAATGAAATCCGACGGCATAGGACTGGCCGGCGAGACGAGTGGGCACATATTCTTCGGAGAAAACCACAACTACGACGATGCACTCTATGCGGCGGTGAAACTAATGAATATTCTGGCCGATGCCGGTGAGACTATTGGAGAGATGCGGAGAGGCTTCCCGGAGACCTTCTCCACAAAGAAGATAACTATAAAATCTAATGACACTGATAAGTTTGCCGTACCCGAGGAGATAGCCAGGAGACTCAGAGGGCAGGCTAGGGAAATCTGCTCCGTAGAGGGTGTCCGGGTCAACAGGGCTGATGGCTGGTGGCTCTGCAGAAATTCGAGCACCGGACCAAACATGACCGTCCGCTGCGAAGCGCTGTCCCCTGAGGGTCTCGGAGAGTGCAAGGCGGAGCTCCGAGAGCAGCTGGCGCTCAGTGGCTACGAAATAAATTTTGACTCCACTCCAGACTAGGTGGCCTAGTCCGGAGCAGACCCATTCTAACTAAATTCTGACTCCCAGTGGCTCCGGACTCTAGCGACTGAATCCAAGAAAATTTTTCAGCTTCGAGAAGAGACCGATGCCCCTCTGTTTTCCCTCTGGTGACTGCTGTCGGCCACTAGGCTGTCTGGCACCGGTTCTGTAGATCACTCCGGCCTTTGGTTTTTCGCCGCCGTTCCGATTGCCGCCGCTCCCGCCACTCCCGCCGCTCCTCCTCCTGTTTGCCGTTCCTCTGTCCACAGTATTTTTCGGAGTGCTAGACTTTGTCTCGTCGGTCCTGTCATAGTAGCAGTCATCGGCAAAGTGTGTCTCCGACCCGCCGTCGCCGGCGCTGTAGAAAACTTCGTCCTCGAATGTTCTATTCACTTTACCCATATGCTGGTCAAGATGTAGGCTTCCCTTCTCCTGGTCGCTCAGGGAACTCCTTTTTTTTATCTCAAATTTGCTGTCCAGATTATCGTTGGCCGTGATAACTATGGTTAGGCCATAGTTTTTCTCCAGCTCCATTATCTCCCTCCTCTGGTAGTTTAGCATAAAGTTCGCTACGGGACCACTGACGCTAACCTCGACTACCTTGACAAATCTCTCTCTGGAGGCGACCTTTATGGACCGCAGAATGTTATTGGCCACTATGTACTTGGAGCGAATTGTGCCATGGCCATCGCATTTGGAACATTTCTCATTGACGCTTTCGTAGAGACTAGCCTGGACGCGCTGCCTCGATATCTCCAGAAGCCCAAATATGGATATCCGGTCAATCTGGGTCTTAGCCCTATCGAGGGCGGTTTCCTCCCTCAGGATCCTCTCCACGGTCCTACGATTTCTACTCTCGTACATGTCTATAAAGTCAACCACTAGGAGGCCACCTATATTCCTCAGCCTCAGCTGCCGCGCAATTTCTCTAGCGGCCTCGATGTTGGTGGCCAGAGCCATCTCCTCGACGGATTTTTCCCTCGTCGACTTGCCCGAGTTCACGTCGATGGCCACCAGCGCCTCTGTCTGGTCTATGACTATGGAGCCTCCGGATGGCAGCTCGACCCTATTGTTGTAGAGCTGCTCTATCTGCTCCTCCACCCGAAACCTGTGGAACAGAGGAATTCTGTCGCTGTAGTTCTGCACAGTGATTTTTTCCTCGGGCATTATCGTCTTCAGCATTGATCTTATGCTTTTGTAGGCGTTGGCGCCCTCCACCAGTATGTCGCCGATCCTGTCGTTGTAGAGATCCCGTATGGTCCTCTTGAGAATGTCGTCCTCCGAGTGTATGAAGACGGGGGCCTCGGAGCTAAGGGACACCTGCTTTATGGCCTCCCACAGTCTGATGAGATAGACGTAGTCCCTGGATATCTCCTCGGGTTTTCTTCCAATGCCGGCTGTGCGGATGATGATTGACCTGTTGTTGGTGGGGTTCAGAGTGTTTAATATGTTTTTCAGAATCTTCCTATCCCGAACATTTGTGATTTTTTTCGAAATACCCCCCTTACCATCGGTATTCGCCATCAGCACGGAATATCTACCGGCGAGGGATATGTAGGTGGTCAGGGCAACTCCTTTGTTTCCCCGCTCCTCCTTGAGAACCTGCACCATTAGGGTCTGGCCCTCCCTTAGGACATTTTCTATCCGGTACTTCCTAAAATCACCATTTCTCCTGTGCTCCGTCTCATCGTCGCCTATTTCTTCGCATCCCCGGCCCCCTCGCCCAACGTAGGGATCCTCAGGTTCGTGGTCGTAGTCCGGCTCATCTCCCTCGTCCCCGGCGATTTCTGGGTTGTCGTTGCTCGGAAGGATGATCGGTTCGCCGTTCTCATCCAGCTCCATCAGATTTTCATCCGCAAAATCCTCCTCTCCGGCCTCTTCGGGTTCCTCCTCACTAGAATCGGTCCCATCGCCGGCTGCCGCAAAAAACCTGACGGCGCTCAGGTCATTCTTCCTGTTCTCCGGTATATTGTAATAGTCCGGATGCACATCGGACATCGGCAAAAACCCATGCCGATCACTTCCGTAGTTTATAAAGGCCGCCTGGAGAGAGGGCTCCAGCCTTATTATCTTGGCCAGATAGACATTCCCCTTCAGCTGCTTTATGGAAGAGGTTTCCATATCCACGTTCTCCAGCACATTCCTTTCATTTAACACAGCCACTCTCGTCTCCTCTGGGAAAGCGGCATCCACCAACAACCTGTTGCTCATTCCTAATCCTTAAACTTTAGTGCACGACCCCCTTCGGGAAACCTAAAAAACAGACAGACGTGCTAAAACGGTCCCCTTGAAATGTAGTTTTTAACCTGTAATCTTAGCCACAGGCTACTTTAGCTAATTTAAAAAACAATAATTGTTCTCTCGGGAGAGGCTTCGACTTTTTCAAAAAAACTGGCTGGCGCTGGACAGAAAACTGTTTTTTCTTTTTGTCCTGCTGATGGTTCTGGGCTGTACCTTTAGCTACAGCTTCAGTAGCTCCGTGGCCAGTAGAATCGGAGTCAGTGACCTCTATTTCTTCAAACGTCATCTTGTCTTCTCCGCTGTTTCCATTGTTCTGCTATTTCTAATGTCAAACATGAGCCTGGGCGCCGCCCGGGGGACCTCCCTTCTGCTATTCCTGGTTAGTCTGCTTCTGCTCTCTCTGGTACCCATCCTTGGTTTCCGGACAAAGGGGGCGAGGAGATGGCTCTACGTTGCGGGGCTGTCGCTGCAGCCATCGGAATTCATTAAGCCATCTCTGATTCTATTCTTTGCCCACATGCTAGACAGATTCTCCAAAACCGCCAACCCAAAAATTCTGGCAACTGCCCTGGTCACCTGCTCCGTGGCCATTCTGCTGATATTTAGAGAACCCGACATAGGCGCATCCCTACTGCTCCTTCTGGTCCTTTCGGCACAGCTGCTGCTGATGGATTTTTTTAGGCCGAGACACTGTCTCCTTATGCTAGGGGCATTTGCAATTCTGTCCATTTTTGTCTATCTCACATTTCCCCATGTCTCGACCAGAGTGGCAAACTTCCTTCTCAGTGTCAAAGACCTGGGCATGGCGAACTACCAGGTTAGAAGATCCATAATGGCCTACAGAAGTGCTGGGTGGCTAGGGAAGGGTTTCCTCGAGGGAGGGATAAAGGGTAACATCCCAGACATCCACACAGATTTTATTTTCCCGGCGATTGCTGAGGAATTTGGCTTTGGAGTGGCTTTTCTGATAGTCTCTCTGTACTTCTACATTGCTCTGAGGGTTATGCTGGTGGCCCGGAGGAGGAACAGCAACTACGAGTTCCTGGCAATGAACGGTCTGATTCTTCTGCTGGTTCTGCAGGCCTCCATAAACCTCTGTGTTTCTCTGAATCTACTGCCCACCAAGGGCATAACTCTGCCCTTCCTCAGCTACGGCGGATCGTCCCTCCTTGGCACTGCCCTGGTCTCCGGCTACCTGCTGGTTTTCACAAAGAGAGAATTCGGAATCCTTAGCCCTCGAGACGGCGCAAAGTTGCTGGCTGTAAAATTATTGGGTCCGCCCTCCTAGAGGGTCCAGTCGCCACTAGTTTTCCGTCTGGGACAGCTGCAGCCTGAAATTTTCCAGGGCTCTGAACTCCATTTCTCTAGGGGTTACCATTTCCAACTCCGAAAGCACGGGGGCCTGCTTCTCCCGGAACCTCTCCTCACCCCCGAAGAACGATTCTTCGGCGGCAAAGTAGTGGGCCGCTGTCAGTCCGCCGCTGTAGCCAGAGGACCTGAAGGAATCTATGTAGACTATTCTTCCTCCTATCTCTGGAGCCGGAGTCCATCTTCTATTGTCTTCGCTCGGATCATGCCCCAGAATGTACTTTACCCCAGGAATCAGATCCTTTTCCTTGGTTTCCAGAGATCTTCTCTGCCATGTTATGCTGGCGCGATGGTCCATGCCCAGATAACTCCCATTCATAATCTCGATCATTTCGCGTTCTCCGGGCAGCAGGTTCGGGTTATAGGTTTCCCACTCCAGGGCATTGGCCCCTCCTATTCTCTCCTGTCTTTCGATCAGCTCAACCCTCAGCACATTAAATTCATTGAGAACCCCCACCAGTCCTCCTATCTGTTCCTCTCCAAGCTCCCGCCCGCTGGATAGCAGATTTGCCAACAGCCCAAACTTCAGTGCGAGGTCCTGTACTTTATTTTTCAGAACCCTGTCCTCCGGATCCTCCCAGAGGGGTGATTCCACCACTGCTGCTGCCATGCTGGCGAAATATCGGGAGAGTAGCACTAGCATCTCCCTCGTAATCAGTGCATGGGAAAAAATTGTTCGGCCGATGCTGTGGGCGAGCCTCAGAGTACCATCTCCCACGGCGAGTCTAATGGCTCTGGCTATGTTTCTGAGTCTTGCCTCGCTCCGGGGACTGGCGCCATCGACGCTAATGTTGAAATCTGTTGCGAACGTGTGGCTGGCTCCACAGAAAACGGCGTTCAGAATGCTGGATTTGTTGTTCACGATGTAAAAATTTTCGTGATTTCCTACCATCAGCCGAGGGGCCGGACAATGCGGAAACAGCCGCCGATACAGCCTCTGGAGACGTAGCAGCAGGAAAATTACCTGCTCCGACTGCCCTCCCCGGTCGCTGAGGTCGCCGCAGTTGATGTACCTTCCGTAGCTCTCCCTTGGAACGACGCTGGGCAGGAGCTGAAGGCGCCAGAGCAGTTCCCTGAATCTATCTCCCTCCCAGCTGTCTCTGTATTCGGCTAGGTTGGCCAGACTGTGGGCTCTGTCCTCCTCGGGATCGTAGAATAGTATGCCGATTGGGTTGTCCCTAGCAAATTCTACCATTCCAGCCCGCAGAAGCGTACTCAGAAGGGCGTAGAGATCGCCATGGAGGTCGGACTCGAATACCACCATTCGGGGGTTGGATGCTAGCTCCTCCCTAGGTTTAATGGCTAGGCTGGCTAGAATCACCTGGACCAGAGCCGCGACCCTGGATCCCATCTGCTCCAGAGCGCTGGAGGCGCTGTGGAGCAGAACCTTTGACCTCTCTGGTGCCTCTAGGGCAGCCAGGCCCAGTCTCAGTGCCGTGGTGGGCCCCATCTCCTCCGTGGCAAAGCTCTCTAGCACTTCACTGTAGATATCTAAAATTCTGTCGACTAATTCCCTAGGACTTCTTATTTTTTCCTGCACTGGCACAACCCCTACCTCTAATTCTGATTCTAACCACTTCCCGCCACTTTTTACTCCTCTTCTCAGAAGCGGAGCCCCAGCCGGGGCTTCCCCCTCGGGTGTCCGATTCTTTCCTCCGGAGAATGACCGGGACGGCCCCCGTCGCCGGGGGCCGTCCCACAGTGGCCGGGATTATTCTATAGCCTATTTTGGCAAATACAAGAAAAAATTTCAGTGGCTATAGGGATGCTCCCAGCAGTGCCAATTGGGTTCTGGAGTCCCGGTGGCCTGGGGCGACAGGGAAGGGGTAGATGACACCTCCTCTCCGCCGTCAGAGGGGATCAAAAGAATTTCCCAGCCCAGTGGTAGCGATTTGTCTCCCAGGCTACAAAACTAGGGGGAGATTTTTTGTTTGATTTTTTTTAAGAAATGCTGTAAAATTGGCAGGTTAGGTAAAACGTTCTTTGTCAGGAGGGACAGTTAATGCAGAGTGGCGGAGGAAAACCTGGGCGCAAGCCTAAGGATGTTGTGAAAATTGCCAGGATTATCAAGGATAAAAAAAATGAAGAGGATTGGAACAGGGCTGTGGATGGTCTAAGAAGCTGTATGGTGGCCGGAGATAACTCGGCTGTGGTTCAGGTGTCGGTTAGCAGCTTCAGGGATAAAATATCCAGTGAGAAAGCCGGAGCTGGAGGGGAAAAGCTTAACGTCAGGAGCATTATGGAGGCTAAGGCCCTGGCTACTGCCAGGGAACGCAGATTGTCCCTGGAGTCTCTCAGGGATCAGAGCAGGGGAAGAATAATTCGTAGAAAATCCTACGAGTCTAGGGTTGAAAAGCTCATGAGAGGGAAAGAGAGGGAAAAATTGGAAACCAAAAAAAATAAGGAGAAGTGACTATGATAGTCATAGTAATTTTGTTACTTTTGACTGTGCTGCTCTTCGGAATTCTATTTAGCAGCTTTGGTTTCCAGTCCGGAGTCGGGCAGAGGAGTGGCGAGAGGATTGTGGAGAATAAGAATTTTCCGAAGAAGACTCCCGCTGCCGGCGACAGGTGGCCTGGCGGACCTGTGAACAATAGCCCTGGAGGTCTGGGAATGGATGGCTGCGGCCAGGGCTCCGGAGGCCAGAACATTGGTCTAGTTATCGCTAGACTGGGTAGGGACGGCAGAGGAACCGTGGAGTTTGATGACGCTGCCTTTCTAAAGTGCAGTGAAAAAATGATAGTGGCTGTTGTCGAAGCCTTTTCGGAGAGGAAATCTGATCTACTGAGAAATATGCTGTCCCCAGGCCTATTTAGAACTCTCGGGAGGAAAATGGATTCCCTTGGAGAGACACTCTATAGAACGGTGGTTGTGTCCTTCGATGAAAAAACCATCGAGAGGAGACGGGCCGGAGGGCATATGGGAAACGGTATGGTTGTGGATCTGCGGGTGGCCATGGATCAGATAAATTACGTAGAGGATCCGAATCGGGGCGTGGTCTATGGTTCGAAGAATGTCATAGAGAAGGTTTTCGAAATTTGGAGTTTTGTTCTGTCCATGGGGAGGAACGGTCAGGGCTGCTGGCTGGTAAAATCTATAGCTAGGTGCCCAGTAGCCTAACCGTAGCCCTTCTATTGATAGCATATCTGGTGCCACCCCCGCCCGCCGTGGCCCGGACCGTGCCGGAGAGCTTCCTTTCTGGCAGCAGCGACAGAGTCCTCTTTAGGAGAGCGGACTATGGGGAGCTGGAGGGTTGGAGGGAGGACAACCACCAGGAGGCGCTGGAGGCGCTGGTTCAGTCCTGTCGGAGGATAGTTTCCATGGGCAAGAGGGGGCCAATTTTTCCCCAGCTGAGCCGCGAGGTGGTGAGTGGTGATTTTTTTGGCGTCTGCAGGATAGCGGAGATGCTAAGGACAAGGAATTACAGCGGTGAGTTCGTGAGAATTTTCTTCGAAACCTTTTTTGTTCCCTACCAGGTGGTGGATAGAGATTCGACAAAATCGCTGTTTACCGGCTACTACATTCCGAAAATATTGGCCCGAAGGAAGAGGGACGGGGTATTTAAGTATCCGATCTACCGTAAACCTCCGGATGTCGTAGAGGGAATAAAGTACTACACAAGGGAACAGATCCAGAGGGGGGCGCTGGACAGCAGGAATCTGGAGATTCTCTACACCAATGACCCCATAGAGCTGTATTTTTTGCATATACAGGGATCTGGCATGGCGAAGCTTGTGGACGAGAACAGATGGGTCTACATCGGCTACGGAGGGAAGAATAACTGTAGCTACTCTCCGATTGACGGGCGTCTCCTGGCCGAAGGTGCTTCGGGAGGCAGGAAATTTGCATTCACTGGAAAACTAACGAAGCAGGAACTGAAAAAAAATGTGGGCGAGGCGATGGAGCTGCTGAATCTAAACGAATCCTATGTTTTTTTTAAATTCCTAGAGAATGGTGAGTTTACCGGTGCCTTTGGCACCAAGTTAATTCCAGGAAGAACTATGGCCGTCGATAGCAGATTCATTCCCCTCGGATTTCCTCTCTGGCTGAGCACAAGGCACACAAAAAAAACTTCAAGGAAGAAATTTAACAGGCTTATGTTCGCTAACGACGTGGGGGCTGCTATAAAGGGCGTGAACAGAGGCGACATATTCTTCGGCTTTGGCAAAAACGGCGAGGATGAGTCAAGCTTTCAGTATTCCGAAGGGCAGTATTTTCTACTGGTCCCTGTCAAAGTGGCGAAGAAACTATGAGCGAAGATCAGAGCGCCTGGCTGGCTGAGGTCAGGGACTGTAGAAAGCTCAGGAGAAGTGATGAACCAGCTAGAGGGAAGGCCAGGGAGATCATTGTTCCTAGAAGAGTTCCGGATTTGGAGCAGAACAGCGACCAGCCCTATGCTGGGGCCGGGGCAGCCGCTGGAGATTTCCCCTATCCTCTAGAGAAGGGGGAAAGTCTAGGGATAGACCGAGGAACCGATAGAAAGCTGAGAGCTGGAAAAATAAAAATTGACATGAAAGTTGACTTCCATGGCCTGACTCTGGATGAGGCCTTCGATTCTCTGCTGCGCAGTGTAGATAGGGCCTACGGGAAGGGCCTCAGATGTCTACTGCTGATAACGGGGAAGGGCAAAAACACGAGACCTGACGGAGTTAGCATAAGATCACAGATCGGTGGCTGGCTAAAGACTCCAGCCCTCTCCTCTAGAATAATAAAGTATCTGGACGCCACTCCTAGGCACGGTGGAGGCGGCGCTCTCTACGTTCTCCTTAGAAGGAATAGATTAGTCCCCGACGACTAGGCCGCTCTGTTCTAGGAAGCAATCTCCACCTACCGCGGAAACACACTAGATCCTCTGGCCTCTGGCGTTATTCCAGCGAAGACCCGGGGACAGCCTAGGCCCAGCCTAGCGATGATTTTTCTGCGCCGCTCCTTCGCTAACTCCAGAAGCTCCACAGCCCAAGGTACTCGTCGCCCTCCCGACTCTGAAGACAAATAATCTTCCCGATACTCGTCTCAGCCACTCCAGAGCCATCCGAAGAAACGTGGCCGGACCCCCCAGAGCTCTCTCCGGCTGCCTTCTGGCTATAGCCTGATGCTCATGCTTTTTCGTGCACAGTCTATCGTACTCCTTCCTGTGTTCCACACTTCTATAGGAGTTTTCCAGACCATCCAGTATGTAGTCGATGTGAACTGCCTGCTCTCGCCTACCCTCGAGCAGCTGAGCTAGCGCCGTTTTCATCAGATAGCCAACTGGGGGATTCACCCTGTTGAGGGTGCTTCTGATAAAGTTATTCCATTCATCTGGATATCTAACTATGTATCGGGATGTATACTGTACATCAAAGCCCATTCTTGGTTTCAGGTCTCTCAATCTCTCAACAAACATAGTCTGCAGCTCGCCACCACCAGCGACTAGACCCAGGATCTTTTCACAGAACGATATTCCCACTGTCCAGTTGTCGTGTAGCCTCAGGTCCGAATTCCCGTTCCCCGCTCCAAAAGATAACTCTGGAGCCTCATAGAGTTCTGTTATGGTCACCTCTTCTTCTCTCGCTATCTGGCCATCTGGTGTGCATTGTATAGCATCTTCGAAATCCCCGAAGAATAGAAAGCCATTTTTCACCAGGAAATTTTCTGGCTTTATGTCCATGAGGACTACGCGTTTTTCGTGAATTGCCTTCAGGGTCGATAGGATAAATACAAAATTTTCCTCCAGAAGCCGCCTATCGGCTAGAACATCCGTCTTTTTCCAGCTCCCTCCTTCGCAGAATTCCGACACAATTATATTCCCCGCCATGTCGGAGCAGTAGACATCCAGCAGGGCGGCCGGTCTGGGATAGGTCCCAGACATCGCCAGGGCAGGCCTCTCTCCGATCTTGGCGGCGGCTCCACCCCCGAGCCACTTCTTATTTACCTTAAGGGCCACATACTCTCTTCGTCCAGGGTCGTATACCTTGTACACAAAACCACGGCCCCCTTCTCCGATCTTTTCGACCTTTTTGCCCCCAATGGTGCCCTTCCGGGGATCTATTTTCATTTTCCTGAAATACCTGGGTAGACTCTCCCTATTCCTGGCGATTGCACCCTGCAGCCCCACTAGGAACGGATCACCGACCCCTTCTATTCTTTTTCCCACACAACTACCCTCTATTTTTTAGAATTCAAACCTACTCAGCAGTATAGCTATCTCTCCGCGAAAGTCAAGCAAAAAATTTATGTGTACAGGTCCATAACATATGAGACAAATTCACCCCACTCTGTTCAGAGATAAATAATACTCCATGGGAGTTTTGAAATCAAGCTTCGAATGGGGTCTATAGTTATTGTATCTGTATA
>JAITSP010000067.1 GCA_031287725.1 Rickettsiales bacterium | reverse complement strand
TTCTCCTTCTCCTTCTTCTCCCTTTCTTTCTTCTCCCTTTCTTTCTTCTCCTTCTCCTTCTCCTTCTTCTCCCTTTCTTTCTTCTCCTTCTCCTTCTCCTTCTTCTCCCTTTCTTTCTTCTCCTTCTCCTTCTCCTTCTCCTCCCTTTCTTTCTTCTCCTTCTCCTCCCTTTCTTTCTTCTCCCTTTCTTTCTTCTCCCTTTCTTCCTTCTCCTTCTCCTTCTCCTTCTCCTTCTCCTTCTTCCTTCGGGATTTCTTCGACTTGCCGGTCGTTTCCGTATCAGCCTCCGGCAGCGGGGACAGGAGTGTTATGGTTTTGAGATTTGTATCACCGGCAGCCATGCCGATGATAGGTGCCCTCTCTGAACTGATGGAGGAGCTACTAGAGGAAGAACTACTAGAAGAACTACTAGAAGAACTACTAGAAGAGCTACTAGAAGAGCTGCTAGAAGAGCTAGCCGGTATTTTTAAGTCAAAAGCCTCCAAAATATCAGGTGTCAACACATAGGTGGCATCTATGGTAAAACCATAGTGCCCTTTTCGGATTAGCATGCCAAAATGTTTGGCTAGTTTCAGCGCCCTATCAAAAATGCGTTCTGGTTCAATGGCAGTAGCTATTATCTTTTTAATCTTATTCCCTATTTCCTTGTCAAGGAGGGTATTGCTATGTGTAGCTAGCGAGTGTTCGGCGGGCAGTTCTTTGTCAATAAAGATATCATAAAATACCTCAACTATTGATATAATATTATTACTCAGAGGGGCCAGAGTCTCTTCACTGTTATTCACAATGATGTCCACAAAGTCAATATCTTTTACGACACTGCCCACGAAGCCAATTAGGGTCAGCAAATACTCTTTTTTGGTGGTTTCACTAGAACCCAGCGATGCCAGAACCGGTATTCCCACCATCATCCTGACTAGTGTACTCATCCCTAAGGTTTTTCCAAACGACAGCCTATCCTTGTATTTAGATATTTTCTGCACAAAATTACCCAATTCATAGATCAGCTGCTGAAATACCAGACCCAATTCCATCATAGCTTCTTTTTTTGATTCCGTTTCAACCAGTCCAGGGCCAGACTTCCCGGGTTTTTCAAAGATCAAAGAAAATTTAGGCTTCTGGCTAGAAGAGTTCGCCCTCTCCGGGACCAGAAGGGTGGGTAGCAGGAATAGAATAAATGCACATCTCATAATATTTTTCATATATACTCCTTAATTTATTAAAGAACGGTGACCTAGGGCCACAATACCCTTTCTATGCCGGCCCGAACCCGACGCTCTGGCTCTAGGATTCCCCACTACAAAACCAAAAAGCTCCCTACAGTAACTCCAGAATCGCTGTAGATCATTCCACCTTCAACAGCCGGGCTGAAAGATAGACCCAGTCTACAACTTTGTCACGGAGAAGTCAACCGCCGGGCAATGCGGCAGAGTCATAAAAAGTTTGACTTTAAAAAACCTAGCCAATAGGCTCCAGGCAGCTTTTTCACTGAATTGGGAATGGAGAAAAATAGCGGTCAGGTAACCTCTATAGAGGGGGGCGTGGTCAGAGTGAAATTTGACCAGCGGGTTCCGAATATCCACAACAGGCTCAATTCAGGCAACATGGTCTTCGAGGTAGTGGAGCAGCTCCCGGGCCGGGAGGTTAAGTCCATAGCGCTGAACTCAACTCTAGGTCTCTCCACCGGGGATCTGGTAGAGGACTGGGGTGAAGCCATAGAGATAAACATCGGAGATAAGCTTCTGGGAAGGATGCTAAATCTGTTCTCAGAGCCTCTGGACAGGGGTCCTCCCGTAGACACGGCCGTCAAAAGATCAATATACCAGAAGCCCACAGGACTGCTAAACCAGAATCTATCCGGGGAAATCTACAGCACCGGGATAAAAATCGTTGATCTTCTGGCTCCGCTGGAGTACGGGGGCAAGGCCGGACTTTTTGGCGGAGCCGGGGTGGGCAAGACTGTGCTCATAACGGAGATGATCCACAACATGGCACTGAACTACGACGGAGTCAGCATATTCTGCGGCGTCGGAGAGAGGAGCAGAGAGGGCAACGACCTCTACTATGAGATGAAGAATGCCGGAGTTCTGGACAAAACTGTGATGTTCTTTGGCCAGATGAATGAGCCATCGGGCGTAAGGTACAGGATACCCTACTCCGCCATTACAGCCGCGGAATACTTCAGAGATGAGAAGAAACAGAACGTTCTGCTGCTCATCGACAATATTTTCAGATTTGTCCAGGCAGGAAATGAAATATCCGGGCTCCTCGGAAGAATACCCTCCCACGTTGGCTACCAGCCCACGCTGGCCAGCGACATAGCGGAACTGGAGGAGAGGATAGCGGGTACCAGCGATGCCTCCATAACATCCATACAGGCTATCTACGTTCCTGCCGATGATTTTACAGATCCATCGGCTACGCACCTATTCTCCCATCTCTCCTCCACCATAGCCCTGTCCCGGAAGAGGGCCAGCCAGAGACTCTACCCTGCCATGGATCCATTGAAATCCACCTCAAACATGCTGACCCCTAGCGCAATTTCCCAGAGGCACTACGAGTGTGCTAAAAATGTAAAAAGAATTCTAACCGAGTACGAGGGGCTGAAGAACATGATCGCCATGCTTGGCCTGGACGAACTGCCACCCAGCGACAGGACCACCGTGGCACGGGCTCGGAAGCTGGAGAGGTACCTGACCCAGCCATTCTTCACTACGGTGCAGTTTACGGGTCTGGCGGGAAAATTTGTCCCTGTCGAGACCGCCATAGAGGACTGCAGCAGGATCATGGAGGGTGAGTTTGATTCGCTGCCAGAGCAGGTGTTTTTTATGATAGGATCGATAGATGAGGCAAATCTCAAGACTGTTTCCTAGACCAACCCATAGCTATGCTAGTCCGCTGTCTGGGCTAGTCGGGAAATCCCAGGGGGAGAGGTTCGGACTATGAGAAATATTCTGAATCTGAGAATATACACCCCCCAGAAACTATTCCTGGAGGAGACCATCACGAAGATAAAAATTTCTGAGAAGGACTGCAACTACACCATTCTGCCTAGACACATAGACTATCTCTCCTCCTTCAGCCGCAGCACCATAGGCTTTAGAAAGTTGGACGGTGAGGAGGTGTTCGTGTGGCTCAATCAGGGTATTCTAGTCAAGTGCGGCCGGGAAATTCAGATTTCCGTGTTCAGTGCCGTAAACGGTGGCTCTAGTGTGGCAAACCTAAAATTAATGATGGACAATAATCTAAGAAACTTTAAAAATCTGATAGATTCTACGAAAAAATTTAAGTTGACCCTGAGAAATATTGGGGACAGAGTTATGAGGCTCAGATAGCGGTTAGCAGATGGAAAAATGGTCTGGATTTGTCTATGATTTACTTCCCCTGGTCTGGGGATTTCTGGCCAGCGAGGCCGATGATCTCTGGCTGAGTTGCTCTGTGGAGAAATTCCTCCGTCTGGCCAGGCTGAGGATTGTGGCCACGAGTTTTCTAGCCAGAATGCTGACCCTGGCCCTGGTCCTCTACCCAGTGATGGTAGGTAGCTTCAGAAGGTCTGTCCTGGTTACGCTGGGGGTCCTGCTCTCGAGACTGCTCTCTAGACTCCGCATAATTGGCAAAGGTGAGGCGCGCTATGCACATAAGCACTGATGACTTTATAATTTTCAGAAGGGGCATCTTCAAGCTGAACTACACCATTCTCTTCTCGGGTGCTGTGACACTGCTGCTGGCCATGCTGGCTGTGATCCTCAGCTGTGAAATAGAGAGAGAATCGCCGAACAACAGGAACGTGTCGCTTCTCCAGGCTGCTGCGGAGGTGTTCTTTGAGCAGCTGGTGAGACAGATAAGGGAAATCAGTAGAGTTAAGGCTGAAATTGTTCTGCCCTTCGTGGGAACAATTTTTCTCTACGTCATAGCATCCAATCTTATAACAATTGTTCCCCTCTTTAGCTCCGCCACAGCCTCTCTCACCACCACCGTGGCTCTAGCCCTGGTGGTGGCGATCTTCGCGATTTTCATTGGCCTGAGGGAACGCGGTCTGGGCTACCTTAGAAAATATGTGAAACCCATATTCATCATGGTACCCTTCAACATCATGGGGGACCTGTCAAAGTTGGCCTCCCTCTCCATAAGACTCTATGGGAACGTTATGAGTTCCTTCGTGATAGACTCCATACTGGCCAACATTCCCCTGCTGTCGACGGGGTTCCCGGTCATCATAAGTCTACTGGGAATGATAGGTGGCGTAATACAGGCCTACATATTCTCGGTGCTATCACTAATGTTTCTATCGCCAGATGACTAGTTATTAACTTTTAGGAGAAAAACAAATGGAAAATTTGGTTACGGTGGCTACACTTTCTATTATCTCAGCAACCTCTGTGATAGCCATAGGGGCAACGCTCACCGGCGTTGGGGAATCTATGGTGGCAAAGCAGGCAATGCAGTCGATAGCCCAGCAGCCGGATGAGTCCGGAAAAATATCATCGACCCTGTTCATATCTCTGTCGATGATCGAATCCTCGGCCATATATTGCCTGCTCATTGCCATGATACTAATTTTCAGCAATCCGTTTTGGAACTTTTTTACGAAACACCTATGACCCTAATCTAGGAGTAGCCAGATGAATATAGATGCCTTCACATTTGTCAGTCAGATCCTCAATTTTCTGCTGCTGCTGTTTATTCTCAGGAGGTTTCTCTACGGGCCTCTGGCCAGGATTATTCGGGATCGGCAGGAGTACATACGGAGTACCGTGGAGACTGCGGAGGACCGGCTGAGGGAGGCCGAGGATAAAAAGGAAGCCTACCAGGCCGAGCTAAACAGCATGGAGAGCCAAAGGAAAATACAGATGGAGCGCCTAGGCGAGGAGGTGGCAGAGTACCGGGAGGCACAGATCAAAATAGTCAGAGATGAGGTGGAGAGTCGCAAAACTGAGTTCATGAAACACCTGGACAGCGAGAGGGACGCCCTGCTGGATGACCTTATCGCCAGCATATGTCTGAATATTGGTGATTTTCTGGTGGACGTGTTCGTCTCTCTTAGCAACAGCTCCCTTGAGAACTCTGTGCTGGACAAATTTTTGGACGAGATAGGTAACTTTCCGAATGAATCCGTCGAAAAAATAAACAAATCCTCCGGAAACAGTCTGCTGTTCGTCTCGAGCTTCGAACTGAATGCCTCCCAGAGAGCTCTGGTGGAAAAGACCCTCAGGAAAAAATGCATAGCCTGCGAAACCCTGGTCTTCCGGATGGACAGGGAGATAGGTCTGGGTAATAAAATAGTGGCCGGCAGCCTAACCATCAACTCTAGCATCAGAGAGATAGTCAACCAGTTTAGGGCAAGGCTCAGCCAAGCGACTCTGGGAGGGTAGGGTGGAACTCAGAGAAAAAATTTTAGCTAGGATCGAAGGGCTACTGAAGGAATCCCTAACCCCGGCCAGAGGCAGCTGCGTCAGCTTTGACGAGGTGGCGGTGGTTAGCAGGGTGAGTGGCTCTGTTCTGGTGGCCAGAGGATTCACGAAGATTTCCTACGAGGAGTGTGTCTCCATAGATGACAAATACCTGGGTCTGGTGTCCGCCATAGATGGCAGCACGGTCAAGATCATTCTGCTGAACAGGACAAACTCCATAGGAGTCGGATCCATAGTCCGGAGGACCCATAGGCCGCTCATGGTGCCGGTCGGTGACGGTCTGCTGGGACGAGTTGTGGACGGTCTCTGCAGACCCATAGACGGCGGAGAGAACATAGCGAGGATGAAAAATCTTCCCATAGAGAGGCCAGCGACAAGCATAATAGACAGAAAATCCGTGGAAAGACCTCTGCAGACCGGCATAAAGGCCATAGACTCCCTTATCCCCATCGGCAGAGGACAGAGGGAGCTGATTCTCGGGGACAGGCAGACGGGAAAAACGACCCTGGCACTGGACACAATCCTCAACCAGAGGGATCAGGATGTGCTCTGCATATACTGCAGCATAGGCCAGAGGGATAGCTCTCTGGCCAACACATTTAAGCTGCTGAAGAGCCGCGGTGCCATGGCCTATACGATCATAGTCCACGCGGGAGGCAGTGAGATAGCCGGCCACCAGTTTGTGGCACCCTACACGGCCACCAGCATCGCAGAATATTTTATGGAGCAGGGCAGGCATGTTCTGCTGGTCTACGACGATCTCACCAAACATGCGAGGATCTACAGAGAAATATCTCTGCTGCTGGAGAAAAATCCGGGAAGAGAGGCCTTCCCGGCGGACATCTTCTATATCCACGCAAGGCTGCTGGAGAGGTCGACTAACAGGACGGAGGAGGCTGGAGGGGGGTCAATAACGTCGCTGCCCATAGTGGAGACAGAGTCCGAAAATATTTCGGCCTACGTGCCAACCAACATAATATCCATAACGGATGGGCAAATTTACCTGAGCCCGCTCCTCTTCCAGAGTGGCATTCTGCCGGCCATAGATGTGGGCAGATCTGTCTCCAGGGTTGGCAGCGCTGCCCAGCTGCCGGCCTACAGGAGCGCGGTGAAGACTCTGGGCATTGACTATTCCCAGTTCGAGGAGCTGGAGTCATTTTCAAAATTCTCGATAAACCTGGACGAAGTCACGGAAAAGGTCATAGGCCGGGGAAAACAGATCAGAGAGGTGCTGAAGCAGAAGATTCATAGTCCTCTGACTGCGGCCGAGCAGGTTGGGATCCTGCTGTGCCTAAATAACAATGTATTCTCAAAGATTCCCCTTGAAAAAATTGGAGAGGCCCAGGACATAGCCATAGATGTGCTCAGCGAAGGGTCCGGAGAGATGGTCGAGGCAATCAATGGTGGGAAGAATTTGGATCAGAATCTACTGAACTCCTTTCTAAATAGGGTTAGGAACAGACTAGGCGGCGAGTAGAGACCATGGACAACCTGAACACACTGAAAAATGAACTCAAGTCGACTAGGGAGCTGAAGGGAGTCGTATCCACCATGAAGGCTCTGGCGGTGGCAAGTATAAAAACCTACGAAAAAATAGTTTTTAACCTCCTCAAGTACCAGTCCAACGTCGACCTCGGTCTCCAGGCCATTCTGAAAAAAAACCCGGAGATCCTAGACCATATCGGCTATAGCGGCTACCCTGGAGAGGGTGAAAAACCAGAGATCCCCAGAAAAACGGTTGCCCTGGTCATAGGTTCAAACCAGGGCCTCTGCGGGAAGTTTAACGACCGGGTGGCGGATTTTTTTCTAAAAAATAGAAGTCCCCAGAATTACAACTACCTGGTAACCGTGGGAAATAGAGTAAACACACTCATCAGTGCCAGACACATCACCGTGGATAGGCATTTTACCATGCCCGGGTCAAAAAAACAGCTCATATGGCTCGTCTACGACATCTTCAACCTGATCGAAGCCATACTGACGAACAGAGAATTGGCAAAGGTTACCCTCTATTTCACAAATTACAGTTCCAGGGGCAGTGGTTCTCCCGTGAAAAGGAGAATACTGCCACTGGACAGAAAAAATTTTGACCGACTCAGAGAGAGAAAATGGCCCACCAACAACATACCCCATTGGAGACTTGACAGTAGAAAATTGGCCTCCGGCTTCGTGCAGCAGCACCTGTTCAGTGGCATATACCTTGCCCTGGTCAACTCTCTGGCCTCGGAGCAGATAGGTAGGATAGAAACTCTCCAGGGTGCCGAGCAGAATATTAAGGATCGCATAGCCGAAATATCCCTCCAGATTAACCAGACCAGACAGACCATAATAACATCTGAGCTCCTGGACACCCTGTCGGGTACAAAAATGCTCCTCTGGGGCGCTAGGTCTGACTCTGGGGAGGAGGTGGTCTAGCAACCCGTGGCACAAGTCCAAACCCCTGGCTAGCGCCGGGGGCCGGAATCCATTTCCTCTAGGACAGAGGATTGGACGGGGGCTGGGCCACTGGAGGTGGAAAAATTTTGGACCATAACAGGATACTCCCCTGGAGAATTGCTAACTCTATAGTCCGACCAGTTGCCTTCCCCTTTTGACCACAGCCATGACGACCTTTATCTTCACCCAGGCACTCAGTGCCCTTAATAGTAGGAAAGACAGGATAGTAGATGCATTCAACTCCTCTCCCCTGGGAGAGCTGGCAAACTATAGCCAGAGCAGAACAAGATGGAAAAAAGATAAAATAAGCGGCAAACTCTCGGAGATTTCAATACAGACATCCACCTACAGCAAGATGATCCCCATAGTCTACGGTAGAAACAAATTGGCCGGAAATGTACTGTGGCTGGGAGATGTGCAGGAGGTTGCCAATAACAATACCACAACCCTAAGGATAGGAAAGGGTCAGAAGATCAAGCAGACAAGCATAGAATATCTCTATTTTTTGAGTTTTGCCATAGCCATCTGCGCCGGAGAGATAGCGACCGTTGAGAATGTCTGGGCTGACACGGCGCTTCTCGATATGACGGAGTATCCCCATCGCTTCTACAGCGGCACGGAAACGCAGATACCGGACTCTCTGCTGGAATCCATCGAGGGGACGGGAAATGTGACCGCCTACAGAGGTATAAGTTACATAGTCTTTGAAAATTTCCCTCTGAGCCAGTTTAACAATAGAATTCCAAACTTTCTCTTCGAGGTTGTTAGAAAAAATGAGATCGACAGTGGCAGCGAGGAAAGTTTGGAAAACTGTATCCGCGGAATAAATCTGACGCCACCCTGCGGAGAGTTTAGCCTGAGCACCAGCACCCAGTATAGGGCCGGAGAGCAGTTTGCCCAGGATTTTCTGGACACGACCGATGGCATCTGGCATATTCTAAATGAGAACAACAACAGTGGCACCACGGACTCCCTGGCATCGCTAGGGCAGTTGACCAGTCGACTGGTGAACTGCCAGTGGTTTTCCGTGCAGACGGCATTTTTTGGGAATAGCCTGGACATTTCAAACTGTGAAGTAACTCCAAGGGTGTCCTTCAACTATTTCGACACGGGCTACCCAATTTTCACGGCGCCGGACCAGTACAGCATTGGCAGCAGCTGGCACAGGTACAATGTGCCACTGTTGGGAACCAACGCCGATGGCAGTCCGAGATTTTTCAATGGCACCAGCAGTGACGCCAGCATTCTGAGCTTCTTCCAGGAGCTGAAGAGTGGGGGCAAAAAGACTGTGTTCCATCCGAAAATCCTGATGGACCTGGAGGGGACGCCGTCCTCTAGACTTTTGAGCGGCAGTGCCGGAGATGTAAACAACTTTTTCACAAAGACCAATGGCTACAATGCGTTTATTCTGCACTATGCGGATCTGCTAAAGGACTATGTCGATGCGTTTCTCATCGGCAGCGATCTGGAGGGCTTGACTTCGCTAGAGTCGGGGAGTGGCTCCTTTCCGGCCGTTGATAGGCTCCTGGCCCTGGCCGGAGCGGTCAGAGCCATTGTCGGCGGCGGAGTGAAGATAAGCTATGGAGCTGGTCACAGAGAATACCATAGCATAGGTGGCTGGTTTGCTCTGGATAGACTCTGGGCGTCAAATTACATAGACTTCGTTGGCATAAATGCCTACTTTCCACTGACCAACGCGCCCCAGGAGGCCATAGCCAAGGACACCATAGAAAATGGCTGGTTCAGTGGAGAGGGCTACGACTATGAAACGGTGAATGGCCAGAAGATCGCCCTAACACCGGCCAGAGCCTACAAAAACCTGGAGTACTGGTGGAGTAATGGCCACACAAACCCAGACGGGAGTGCAAGTGACTGGATTCCCGAAAGTAAAAACATATGGTTCACGGAGTACGGGTTCCGCTCCATAGACTGTACCACCAACGACCCTCGGCTGGACATAGGTAGTCTGCCCAGCTATTCCCTCGGCACCAGCGACTTCTATGCCCAGAGAATTGCCCTGGAGGCAACCGAGGCGGCTCTGGCGGCTAGTGATTTCATAGAGAACAGGCTGGTCTATCGCTGGGATCTGAGACCTTACCCCTTTTTCCCTGGCCGGACGGACATCTGGCCCGATGGTCTGAATTGGAAATATGACTACTGTCTTAATGGTAAAACTGGCATTTCAAATGCTAATGTGCTGATATACCAGCTCTTTAGAGATGCGGCCATAGATGAGAGTCTCATAGAGAGGCTGGAGGTGGATGAGTTTGTGGATGGCTTCCTGCTGAATAGCCCCATATCTGTCAGAGATGCCCTCCACCTCCTGGAGAAGGTGTATTTTTTTGACTGTCTGGAGAGCGGAGGTAAAATAAGCTTTCGCTCCACAAAGATTAGCTCCCGCAGTGGCGACAGCGTCACGGAGATAGGTGAGGATGAGCTGATTAGCTCAGGCCAGGGGGATGCAAAAACCTTCGTCACTCTGAATATCCTCGGCAGTAACGATCTGCCCCGCAGGCTAAGTCTCATTTTTATAGATAAAAACAACAACTACGACACAACCTCCGTCTATGCCGAAAGGGAATCCCAGGAGAGTGACAAGCACGATGTGGAAACCCTGCCGGTGGTTCTCGATGCTGAAAAAGCCAGGAACATAGCGGAAATTTCTCTCTATTCATCCTGGATGGAGAAAATAGAGTTTAGCTTCCTGCTGCCGATGAAGTACCTCTATCTGGACTGTTCCGATCTGCTGAGGCTTGGGACTAGTTTCGGCAGCCATCTGCTGAAAATAAAGAGCATGGTTCTGGAAAATAATGTGCTGAGGGTTAGCGCAACGAGGTTCGACGCTAAAATCTATGAACATCCTAGCAGCGAGCCAACCGTTCCGAATCCTGAGCTAATGGGAAAAATAGGTGATACCTATCTAAAAATCCTAGAGATACCCTCCATCAGTTCGGCCACGGCAAATAAAATCTGTGTATTTTTCGCTATGAGTGGCCAATTTATGAATTGGACAGGGGCGAATCTGTATTTTTCCGATAGTAACCAGAAGAACTACACAGTTCTGGGTGAAACAAATGGCAGTGCTCCGATGGGTAGGGTTCTCAACCTGGCTGAAGCCACTAGGCCTTACTATTTTGACAATCTGAACAGACTGAGTGTAGCTTTCCATGGTGCTCTGGACACGGACCTGCTGGAGAGCGTCTCTGCTCTGGAGGTCTATGGTGGCAGAAATTTGGCCATCTATGGTGACGAACTGCTGCAGTTCAGGAATGTGGTGCTAAATGCCGATGGATCCTATGAAATTTCTGGGCTACTCAGAGGTCTCTGGGGGACCGAGGATGAGATAGGGAACCATAGGAGGGGAGATAGATTCATAGTGCTTGGTGAGAATCTGATAGCCCAGGAGTTTGACTACGATAGAGTGAGTTTCATATATTTCTACAGAGCCGTGACAGTCGGCAACGATATCTCAAAGTCCCAGCCAATGGCCTACGAACTGAGGGGGAAAAGTTTGGAGCCTCTTGCTCCCTGTCACTTTTCCTGGCAGATGACCGACGGTGGTCTGGCCATGGGATGGGAGGAGAAAATGAGAGGACAGCACGGCTGGGCCAGTGGAGTCGGCGACATTTCTCTGGACAGTGACTCCGAATACTATCTGGAAATTTTTAGTGGCGACAGAGTTCTGGAAAAGGTCTATGCGAAGGAGCGACACTACCTGTGCACCCTGCCCGATGCCGGTCTGGCTACCCGAATCCGCCTGTGCCAGGTGAGCAAACTCTTTGGAAGAGGAAAATTTCTGGAGTTACCACTGGACCCATCGGCCGATGGCGCTGTGGGCTAGAGGAATCTGGGTCAACTGGGTTTTTTAAAAAATCACTGTAAATCCCCTGGGAGGGACTGATTTCCAGGACCAGCACCCAGTCTGTCTCCGGTCAGGATCCGGAGGCCCCGGTGGGACAGGCAGCCCCAATCTCACCACCGACCCCTCCTCTAGGAAAGAAATCCTCCTACTCTTCCCATGCCATTCTAGTTGTCTTCGCTGAAGTCTATGTCTAGACCGCAGTCATTTAGCTGCCTTCTGAGTTCTCCTTTGCATAGCTCGAGACCCTCCTCACTCAGAGCCTCACATCTGGTCGTTATTTCCGGAAGGGTATTAGAGACTCTGGCCAGCCACCAGCCGTCTTCGGTTTCTACCCTCAGGCCGTCAACGTTGACGAAGCTTTTCCCACTCTGCCGCACCCTCGTAATTATTTCCTTGACCACCTCGAACTTTCTCTCATCTCCCGTGTGAACTCTAATTTCCTTTGTGGAATAGGTTTTCGGGAAACTTTTTCTGACATCCGAGAGCTTTATATTATCCCTGGAGATAAAATTTATTAGCTTCAGAGAGGCATAGAGGGCGTCATCGTAGTTGTGGTTTTCTCCATAGAATATGTGTCCACTGGTTTCGCCAGCCAGTCTAATGTTGTCAGCCTTCATTTTAGTCTTCTGGGACGAGTGGCCAGCCATCCACATGACTGGAATGCCTCCGTGACTAGCAATGTCATCGTAGAGTACTCTACTTGCCTTAACCTCCGACATGACCTTCTCACCAGGGTTATCCCTCAGAAAGTCCCTGGCCAGCAGAGCAAGCAGCTGGTCGCCATAGATGAAGAAGCCCTCATCGTCCAGCAGTCCTATCCTATCCCCGTCTCCGTCAAAGCCTATGCCAAAATCACATCCATTGCTAGTAACCTCATTCTTCAGCATCCTTAGATTCTTTTCCAGAGATGGGTCAGGGCTATGGTTTGGAAAGTTGCCATCCACCCTGTCGCAGATTAGGAAGTGTCTTCCCGGCAGCCTTTCGGCCACATCCCCCATAATGCTGGCCATTGCTCCGTTGCCACAGTCCCAGGCCACCCTTAGGCCGGCCTTTACATTTTTATCCAAAATGCCCAGCACAAAGTTTATGTATTCTTGCTTTATGGTTCGCATTCCTAGAGAGCCCTTTCCCCTCTCCAGATCACCGCTAGCCGAGTAGACGCCCAGCTGTTTTATATCTTTGTCCCAGATTGGACCACTATTAAGCAGCATCTTAAAGCCATTGTATTCTGGGGGGTTGTGGGACGCTGTCACTACCATACCTGAGTCCATTCCCAGGAACTGCACAGCAAAGTACAACATGGGTGTTGACACCAGCCCAATGTCCGTGACATCTAGACCGGAATCCAGCAGGCCCTCCAGAAGCCTTCCACTGAAACCCTCGGAGCTATGTCTTCCATCGCGGCCAACCACACAGGTCTTCCCACCATAGTTTCTCCGGACAAGGGTTCCGTAGCTCCTTCCTATGAAGTAGGCGTCGAGCTCACTGAGCGTTTCACCAACGACGCCTCTAATGTCATATTGCTTAAGTATAGATTTATCCAGTGGATGTTTTTCGGCCATAGGGCCACCTCCTAGTCTCGTTCTCTCTGGCTAACCACACTAGCCCCACCCTCCCAGGAAATCAACAAGAATTATCTGATAGCCTCCGGTGGCCTGGGCAGTAGCTAAATAGCACCTCTCTGGGAATCTAGGGCCTGACTTTACCCTTCACCACATCGTCCAGGGCCAGCAGCCTAGTCAAAATTCTCTCCAGCTGGTCCAGCCTCAGCATGTTTGGACCATCGCAGGGAGCCGTGTCCGGATCCTGGTGAACCTCAGCAAAGAGAACCGCGATGCCCACAGCGACAGCTGCCCGGGCTATCACCTCGGCCATGTCTCTATTACCAAGGCTACAGCCCTCGCCGGCACCCGGCCTCTGGACAGAGTGAGTACAGTCACAGGAAACAGGACAGCCTGTCTCCGCCATCAGCGGATAGCAGGTCATATCGTTAACCAGATTGTTGTAGCCAAAGAACGTACCTCGGTCACAGAGAATTACATTGCCATTGCCAAAGGCCTCCAGCTTCTCGTAGATGAAGTGCGTCTCCCGGGGAGAGATGAACTGCCCCTTCTTGACATGTATAACCTTTCCACTCTCGGCAGCCGCTCTGAGTAGGTCCGTCTGTCTGCAGAGGAAGGCCGGAATCTGGACCACATCTACCACATCCACTACTCTATGGCTATACTGCTCTGCCGTGTGAATATCGGTGACTATGGGGCAACCAACCTGCCTCTTCACCTCCCGAAAGACCTCCACAGCCCCATCTATGCCTATACCCCTTAGGCCCCTGATGCTTGATCTGTTGGCCTTATCGAAGGATGCCTTGAAAATGTAGCCAATTCCAAGTTTCCTGCAAATTTCTCCAATGGACCTCGCCATCATCACTGAATGTTCCACACTCTCTATGGCGCAGGGTCCTGCCATGAGGGTGATTCTCAGATCGTTGGAGATCTTTAGATTCCCAACGGTCAATGTCTTATTTTGTCTAGCCACAGCCACTCCAATTTTCCAATCTGGCCCGGACGATAATTTTCCTTTGGAACAAGTCAAGTTTTATATGGTGGGGGTTTTTATCTGACCCAGCCAGGATTTTCTATATCTATGGCCAGACCCAGCTCTAGCAGAAATGGTAGAGTCACCTGGAGTGACAGCTGGAGATTCGCTAGCTCTCGGAGGCTAGCATCGAGACTCCTCTCCGGAGCTGAATTATTTATGACAATAATTCACCAAACCATGTTGACTCCCTAGCTCACGGTGCTAGCATTAGTAAACCCGCATGGGGCTAGCCGGAGAGGAATTGGAAACCTCGCCCCGGGTTTGTCCTGGGACAGAGAGAATATGCAGAGAATATGCAGAGAATACGCATTATTCTGTAATTTCCCTCTGGGACGGAGAATTTATGGATTTATTAGATTTAACATAGGTTTTTATATGAAACAGCTATACATTTTTGCCATTCTGGCCCTGCTAGGCACCCCAAAACTAGAGGCAAGCAGTCTAGGATGGACTGTCAGCCCTCTGGAGGGTCATCTGCGGATTCCATTTTCCATGCCGGACGGAACACCCGCCACACTCACCGGCTGTAAGGTCTATAACTCTCTGTGTAATTTTCAGGTCCTCCTTAGCAATGGATCCACCAGGGAATATAGACTGTTCCACGAAGAGGAGCAGGAGGAGACAAAAACTCTAGAGAAGCTCATCGAGGAACTGCTAAGATCGCTGAAAAATCCCTAGTGGCCCTGCCATACACTAGGCTAGGCGCTAAGTTTCCCCAATATTTCTCCAGCAGCTGGCTGGTTTCTCTAGAAAGAGAGACCTAGCCTACAGCCAGAGAGCTAGCTGGGAAACTAGCCGAGCCCAACAATTTTTAATCTAGGCTAGTTGACAAATCATGAAAACATCATACTAATTGTTTTTATGAAACATGCCATAGTCTATGGGACCAGAAACCATTGATATCATTCACAGGAGGAGGAGTATACGGCAATTTAGAGATACACCCCTGTCCGCCGAAGACATACACACCATCCTGTCAGCCGGGATGACCGCGCCGAGCGCCATGAACAAGCAGCCATGGCGACTTATTCTCATTAGCGATGACGAAAAGAAGGAAAAAATTGCGGGGATAGCCATGTACGCGCAGATGATTAGACAGTCACCCCTAGCCGTTCTAGCCTGCTATGACGAGAGAGTTGCCTTCCAGAACTACGGAATCGTGGATACGGCCGCCTGCATAGAGAATATGCTGCTAGCTGCCACGGCTCTGGGCATCGGAAGTGTCTGGACTGGCGTGGGCGCCGACGAAATTCTGGAGTACCGGAAGCTGCTAGGGTTGCCGGAACAGGTTGTGCCCCTAGGTCTCGTGATTTTTGGCTACTCGGACACGGCATTTGAGGTTCGGGACTACTTTGACGGTAAGAAAATCCATAGTAACGAGTGGTAGAGGGGTAGATCTCTGGACGAGCTGTGGTGGGTCCGGATTGACCACCTCCTCGTCCCTCCTTCCCCGTCAGTTCAGCATTGATCTAACTTCCGACGCGAAATTATTCTCTTTTTTGTCTAGCCCCTCTCCTAGGACAAAGTAGGCATAGCTCTGGATTTCCACCGGAGCGCCGCTTTTTTTGGCAAAGCCGGCGAGGAGATCAGATATTTTTGTGCTGTTGTCCATGACAAAGAGCTGATTCATCAGACAATTTTCCTCGTAAAACTTTTTCATCTTGCTGGCGACCATTTTTTCGGCAATGGGCTGGGGCTTGCCAGAGTTTTTTGCCTGCTCAGCGAAAATAGCTCTCTCCTTCTCTATCCTCTCCGGAGGTACATCAGATTCTCTAAAAAATTCAGGTCTGGAGGCTGCTATATGCATAGCCAATTGCTTTCCTAGCTCCTCCAGCTCTCCGCCAACGGCATTCGATCCTAGGACCACTAGCACAGCTATCTTTCCGAGGTTTTCCGATACTTTACTGTGCACATAGGTGGCTATCACTCCGCTGCCGACCAGTTCTACCCTCTTTCCCCTTCTCAGCTGGAGATTTTCCCCTATGATGTTGATTTTATCTGTAAATTCATCTTCTATTCTTCTGCCACCCGAAGACTGATTTCTGAGACTCTCCACAAAATTAGCTGAGTCTCTGACATTTAGAGCAGCCTTCGCCACCTGGAGAACCAGCTCCTGAAATTTCTCGTTCTTGGCAACAAAGTCGGTCTCAGAATTTACCTCCACCAGAGAGGCCGCCCTCCCATCGCTATAGACAGCAACTAGACCTTCGGTTGCCACTTTGGCACTTTTTTTAGCTGCCACCGAGAGTCCCTTTCTTCTCAGCCATTCGACAGCCCCGCTGTAGTCACCGTTCGCACTGGCTAGAGCCGCACTGCAGTCAGAAACTCCACAGCCAGTCGCCTCTCTTAGTTTTTTAACTAGCGCTAAATCTACCATTGTCCTATCCTTAGGTTGTTTATAAATATCTACCGTTCGTCGGCACCCTTTGCCAGGAACTCGTCAAATCCTCTATATTTGCCTGCCCCAGCAGTAGCACCCACTGGACTGGCAGCGGTTTCCCTGGCAGCTCCGGCTCTAGAGCCCTCCTCATCTCCTCCGGGACCTCTGGTCCCACCTGACCTGGCACCCCTTGCCGGGGACCTTCTGGTGGTCAGATCGGGCCGAGGCTTTGGCAATTTTATGTCTCTGAGGACGTCCCCCATGACCCTACAGTAGAGCTCTATGGCCTTTATGGAATCGTCATTGCCTGGAATGGGATAGTCCACCAGTTCTGGATTAGAGTTCGTATCCACTATGGCCATTATTGGTATTCCTAGGGCCCTGGCCTCATTCACTGCTAGGGACTCCTTCAGAATGTCAAAGACAAACAGCAGATCTGGCAATCCTCCCATAGTCCGTATGCCATTCAGGTTGTTAGTCAACTTTTCCAGAATTTTGCCCAGCACCACCTGCTCCTTTTTAGGTATTTTGCTACTCTCGTCGGCCAGCTGGTTTTCTATCACCTTAATTTTCTTTATGGACTGGGAGACCGTTTTCCAGTTTGTGAGCATACCCCCGAGCCATTTGTGGGTCACATGGAATTGGCCAACCTCTTCGGCCAGATTCCTGACGCTAGCGGCTCCCTGCTTCTTTGTACAGACAAACAGCACCTTACCCCGCTTTCTGACCATTTCCTTTAGAATCCTCATGGACTCGGTCATCAGTATGGCTGTCTGGGTCAAATCTATGATGTGG
This sequence comes from Rickettsiales bacterium, assembly GCA_031287725.1. Classification (GTDB taxonomy): domain Bacteria; phylum Pseudomonadota; class Alphaproteobacteria; order Rickettsiales; family UBA1997; genus CALXRO01. The sequence continues at coordinate 922 of JAITSP010000067.1, read as the reverse complement.
ATTTTATTCCTAATGCCATATATGTAGGGGGCCATTTTAGCATTCCACCTCATGGTCCTGTGGCCAAAGTGGACACCAGCCTCCAGCAGCTCCCTCATAGTAAAGAGGGGTTTTTTCTCTCCGGCACTGGCCGAGGGGGCCTCCTGTTGGCTGTCTCCGCCTTCGACCTCGGCTTCTGTCGTCCCCTCTGGACGGCTAGCGGTTTCTTCGAACTCTTTTTCCATAGCTAATATACTCTGGTTGAACACCTACCGACCACTAACCCGCCCTGCGGGGCACCAAAGCCTGTCGGTATGTATAATTTATTAAAAACGTGATCTCAGACTATTTCCCTCCGTGAAAAAGTCAAACCCATCTGGCATCAAATTTGGGATTGCCCAATAATCATTGCTTTCCTGCGACCTCTCCGTCCATTCTGCTGTTTTCCTGTTTTTTCTGGTGTTTCTGGTAGTTGGCTGGTGGTATTCTCTAGGCTAGGCTTTTCTCAGTTGGTTTTCAAGTCTGCTAATCTCGTCAATGGTTAGCCCGGTACATCTAGCTATCAGGGATAATGGTAAACCTTCCATCAGCATTGCCAGGGCGGTCTTCCTCGCGCCTTCCTCCATACCCTTCTCCATACCTTCTACTCTACCTTCCTCTCTGCCTTTCCTGATACCTTCCCTTCTACCCTTTCTGATACCCTTCTTCATACCTTCAGCTAGGTCAAACTTACGGTCCACCAGCTGTCTCCACTCATCCCAGCTCTCCGCAAAGTCTCTGTCTCTACCCCTCTCTGCTAGCTCTGCCATAGCACTCTTCTAGCCCCACCATCCGTTGTTCCTGGGATTTTCCATTAGTTCTAGAATTTCACTCTCGCTGAGGCCGGTATATTTAGCTATAGAGGGCAGCGGAACGCTATCTCTCAGCATTGTCAGGGCGGTCT
>JAITSP010000061.1 GCA_031287725.1 Rickettsiales bacterium | reverse complement strand
GCTAGGTCTGCTCTGGCTGGAGGGAATGCAATGGTCGGGTCTGCTCTGGCTGGCCAGACTAGAGTTCACTACCCTAGCGGGCCGAGGATTTCTTGGAAACAGGTCTATTGTAAAAATGGACTATTAATCTAGCCATGAACGGTGGCCAGGGTGAGGTTCTCGGGTCTATGTTCAGATATATATCTATAGCCATTGTCTGCGACAGACTAGTAGTTCTCTAGCCTAATGGGCTAGGGATCCTCTAGAAACGGCTCCGGTAGCCTCCGGTAGCCGCAGTTTATATTGTTTTTATGCTTAAAAACAATATTTCACTCATATTATTGAAAAAAATGTTTGACATAGAAAAATTATCATCTAACATACCCCGGACAAAAAATTAAAAAGGAGGTTTTATGAGAAAAAATCTATTATTAATTCTACCCCTGGGGCTGGTGGCGCAGCTGAACTCGAGTTTCTCCAGGCTAGTGATGGCCAGCGGGCTGGGAGGCGCATTCTTCAGAGTAGATAGCAGAGTAAATCTGGGAGAAGGTAACCATAGCCAGCTGGAGGAGACTGACTGGAATGAGATAGCCATGGCCATGGCCACAATCTCAAATTCAGAGGAGCCACAGAGCCCCGCAGCAGCACTGACCCCAGTGGCCAATCGCCTCTACCTTGGGACCAACATCCAGAGAGGGCTGGACGAGGTGCTGATGACCAATCCAGTGGCCAGAGAGGAGACCGAAACGACAGAGGATTCCGAAGCCGAGACGATTCCCTCCAGACCACGGGCTCCAGTGTCAGCCATCCTCGAAGAAGCCAGAAGGGAAGAGAGAGCAGCCGCCGGAAATACTACAGAAAACAACGAAACCCAGACCGCAACTCTGAATGGCGGCGAAGCGGAGCAAAGTCCTAGCTGCATTAGCGCCCTTGCAAACTGCATCCTGGGAACGGCAAGAGTTGTCCTGCAGATAATCAGCAGCATAAACACAGCCAGAGCTGAGAACAATCCATCCAGGCAGAATGCCGCCAATGGCAATGGTAGAACAAACCAATCCGGAAGAAACAGCAGTGGAAGGACCAATGGCCAATCCCAGGGAGGACAGAATTCCTCCGGTCCGAACAGAAATGGACGAAAAGGTTCGGCCACAGGAACACGGATTCGAAATTATAGCGATGGTCAGCCGTCAGATGAGGGCTACGTCGTGCTGGACGACTATTTCGAACCTGAAGGGGAGAGCTCAGGAGAGAAATAGGATGAGTTGAAAAGCTAACTCCAGAAAATCAACCGGCCACCCGGATTCCAGAGAGCTTCCCCCCGGCGCTGGAGGGACTAGCTCTCAGAATCCCGGCCAACCCCAGATCCGCGGACAGAGCCCTTGGCCAAAGGCCGGGAGAGAATTCTCCACTGCCACCAGCCCCTCCGGAGGACCCCGTCCTAGCCCCGCTCCCATAGCCCAAAATCCAGATCTAATGTCCACCTGGGATTCCGCTTGACAAAATTGTCAAAGCAGACCTAAATAGGTGGAGTTTTATTTAATATCCTACTAACTACGAACAGATACCTATGCTACTGAAAGGAAAAAGGGGACTCATAATTGGTCTCTCCAACGAAATAAGCATTGCCTGGGGAATAACCCAGCAGTGCTCAGAACACGGAGCCGAGCTCTGCATCATGTACCAGAACGAGGCTATGAGGAAGAGGGCACTGCCCCTGGCGGAGAAGGTTGGCTGCAATTTTGTTGTGCAGTGCGATTTCCAGAATAAGGAGGAGGTGTCCGCACTGGTGGAGGAAATAAAAAGGAAGTGGGGCAGTTTGGATTTTGTCGTCCACTCCATAGCCTTCGCTCCCAAGGAAGACCTGCGCTGCGACTACAGCAACGTGAGTGAATCGGGCTTTGGAATGGCCATGAACATAAGCGTATACTCATTTATAAAATTCACCTCGGACCTTGTCCCTCTGATGAGAGACAGAGGGGGCTCGGTGCTCACCCTCACCTACTACGGAGGGGAAAAGGTGATAAAGAACTACAAACTCATGGGAACCTGCAAGGCAGCACTGGACTCCAGCGTCAAGGAGCTGGCTGCCGAGCTGGGTCCAAGCAATATCCGGGTCAATGCCATATCCGCTGGCCCCATAAGGACCCTTGCCTCCTCGGGCATAGCAGATTTCACAGATCTACTGAGAGCCTTCGAGGGACGGGCACCTCTAGCCAGAACCTGCACCACCCAGGAGGTTGGCAACAGCGCCGTCTACCTGCTAAGTGACATGGCTTCGGCGGTCACCGGAGAAATTCACCACGTCGACTGCGGCTACCACGTCGTGGGCTAGCCACCTCCTCCGTCGGAGTCCCCAGGAACGGTCGGAAGAGACTCCAGCACAGCACATTTTATTTTCTCGGGCATCCCCACCCCCTTCGGGGGGTGGGGATGCCGTTTTCTCTAGGGAGTCCGGAGATGGGTCCTCGACCCACCTCCTCTTCCCGAAGGAGAGCGTCGTTCAGGGGGCTACTTGTCCTTGACATTATACTTGACAACAGCAGTGTTGTCTAGTTTTTGGTCTCCACAATCTTTCAAACCATTGGACTGGGTAGTTCCCCCAGTATTATTCGGGCAGGCATAGACAATTCTTTTATTATTGCTAGCATCCTCTCTGTAGACGTGGGAGATGCCCGAGCCATTCAATTCATCTATTCTACCTTGTACAGAACACGTTTGAGTACCGCAAAGACACGATAAAACCGCTACCGCGCCGCCTAAAAGAGCGCCAAGATAGCACAAACCATCCTTATCCTTCCATTCCCAGCCATTGGCGGGCTTCAGGTCACTAGCATAGCTGTAGCTAGCATTTCCGTCAACGCAGCCGACGGTAATTTCACTCCTTCTCGACGCTTCACTCTTGCCACAGCAGTTCCAGGCCGCCACGCTACTGAGTGTAAATTTATATTTTCTGTTGTGTCTGATCTTTTCCGCAGTCACAGAAACTTTCCACTCCCCCACTCCATATGGATCTACATCCACGGACTCGGATACTATGCTGCACCTAGGTTTGCAGGAGGGGGAATCTATTATCTGCCATCCCTCGGGGGTGCATTTCATGGCCATGAAGAAACCACTGTTGAAGCTGAAGCTCGAGGCCGCTCTGTTGGCCTCGAAGGATTGTTTCCCACTGACGAAATTGTTGTACAGTGCGGCACAGCTGTTTCTGAGGGTAGTGATATTGTTAATGTAGCTGCTAAGGTGAGTTCTTGGTCTATAGGTGGAAAGCTTCTCGTCTGCGTGCCCGCCACTAGGGCTCTCAAGAAAGTTCAAAAAGTATTTTTCATAGAGACCACCAATGCCGCCGCATTTCGTGAGGGAACAACTCACTGCTCCGTTATCAGTTTCAAGGCTGCAGAAGGGCATGGCAGAGATCGACTTGGTAAAGTCCTGGCCGCAGACAATCTGCCCGCTACCTTCAGCTTGACTATTTTGAAATTGAAACATTTTCATTTCGCTATCAGCATAGTAGAGAGCTTTAAAACCACCCATCTCAATCAAACTGTCTAGATAGGTATTGTAATTCTCAAGGTTTGTGTAGAGTGTCACATCAACCTCCTCGTTATTTTTATTAGTTGTCCTGGAAGTCTCCGTATCCTTCAGTAAAAAATCCTTCATTCTGAATATTTTATAGTACTCATCGTAGATATTGCTGAGCTTGCTTCTATTTTTTATGGCAGTCTTCAGAGCCGCCATCAGTTCGGCTTTCTTAGCTTCATACTGTTCACCGTAGACAGTATCAAAGACCGACCTCTGCAGAAGGATCTTTCCCGCAATGGTCGTGGTTACGGCATCAATCCCTTCTCCCTCTGTCACAGTCTTGGTACATGTACCGTCAGAACCATCCTTTACGAAGCCTTGGATCTCATCCTCACCCTCCACTGTGTACCATATGACATCATCATACTTACTTTCTGAGTTCGCATAGAGGCTGATTTCACCATCGTAGTGACAGTTGCCACTGGCGGCTCCGGTGATTGCGGCCGTGGCCCGGGCTTTGGCGTGGGCCAGAGCGCTGTTATCCAGGATGTTCAGCTCATCCTGCACATCAGTGCCAGGTGATGCCACAGCCAACATGAAGTCTACGGCGTCGTTCTTCACGCTGTCAGGAGGCAAATATTTCTCAGCGGCATCATGAAGGGCTCTGATGGTCTTCGCCGTATCGTCACCCGAGGTTTTATACTGTACACAGACATTTCCGTCCACATCCTCATAGCCTGCCTCACAGTCGGCACTGCTCGCCTTTGATATCACGCTACTCTCACCATTCTCGAGAAGCCCAAAGCATTCGTAGATTGTCTTAGCGGCGCCACTCGACCCGTTGGCGAAGGCATCTAGGGAATAGTTCCCCATCGTAGCATTGTATATGTCCTCGCCATCTGGACAAATGGTAACTTTTCCGCCGCCGTACTGGGAATAGACATTGGCATTAGCTACCGCCGGAGCCCTTGTGGTCCTTGAGGCTTCGCTGTAGTCGCCAGCGTAGGACTGTATCACAACCACCGTGTCAAAGGCATAGTCCTTCTCGGGCATATTAAAGATGATACCCTCAGTCTGATCATAGAGAATTTTCGGAGTGGATCCGCTCCCATCAAATTTGAGGTTGTTTCCAGGACAGGACATTTTTACACAGTATGCATTTTTGAATGTTTCCATCGGAGTGTTTATCAGTTCCGCTTCAGTGACCGTCACACAGTCGGTTTTGTCAATGTTTTTGCAGAATGTGTGCGGCAGTGTGCTGTAGGAGAGGCTGCCATAGATATGCCTGTCGTACTCTTTCTCAGCCACTGTTCCATTTATTTTATCATCGCTGTGCGTGGAGGCTACGCATTCGGTCCTAAAGGTTTCGACAAAATTGTGGCCTTCGTAGCTCGTATCGTCAATTTTGTAGAACTCAGCAACGTTCGTCCCATCGAGCTTAGTCCCGTCATTGTAGTCTATTACAAAGGCAGTTTGCATTCCATCTTTTGTTTTATCTTTGCAGGTCAATGTAGATATGTAGGCGTCCGATGACGGTATTGCGGAGTCCTTGCTGTAGGCGTAGTAATCGACCTTATCTGAGGCACCCACCTCCTTTATCACACTTTTTGTCCAGAGAATCTGATATTTGTTACTGCCACAGGTCTTTGGCAGGCAATCGCTCGCCTCTATGATGAAGGCTGAGGTGTCTGTATTTTTCTTAGTCTTCGGAATGTTGCCAAATTTGGCGCCCGTATCGTCTATAGATTTACATTCAAAAATTATATCCTTGCTATAGTAGTTAACATTCGCATCTTTGCTATCAGTATTCCTATCAATCTTACCATTGGCATCGAGGGCAAGAGTATTTTCATTATAAAAGTATTTGTCATCACACTTTGCCCTTAGCTGGTAGGACCTATAGTGTTTGCTGCCGATGTCTAGGTGTTTTCCAGAGTCATCTATGGTTTCACCATCCTGGTGGGTTTTTTCGCTATATCCTCCGGTCGGGTCCTTGTTTACCCTATTGTAGACAAAGTGCAGGAGACTATCCTTGGCATAGTGCAGCCCCGATGGGTCTGATGGATCGTCATCCACCATAAATTCTAGGCGGTTTAGGTAGCCCGCCTTATCTAGGTTGGCCGAACTTCTAAACTCCGAAAAGCTGTAGTTTGTAGCCTTGGGAGCCTTTACTCTGCAGGTCAGGGGCACAAAATAGTCTCCTATATCCCTGCTGTCAATGTTCCAGCCAGGAACGTAGACCTTTCCGCCTGCGCCTTCGCATTTTTCCGACAGACAGCATATGGTTGGGTATAGGTCAACGGAGACCGAAGCGTAGGCATTGGACGACGTTTTCAATTTGTTTTTACTGAAGGCGCCCAGTTTAGCATCATTACCCCCATTAAGCTTCAGCACGTCCTCCAGCGACGTCTCGGCAGCCTCAAAGCGAGGAAGTTTGCAACCATATTTGTTCCTGCTGTCCTCGCCGTCTTCGCAGATTGGCTCATCCCGGGTGTAGTAGAGCTCTGCTATGAAAGTGTTAATTTTCTCGAAGGCTTCACTTTCCGACATACCTTTACTGCCGTTATATATCTCTATGAGGTCGGCCAGATCCTCTACGAAAAAGTAGAATGGCATGCAATTTTTAGCCAGAAGGCATCGCGTAGCTCCGTAGACCTGGCCCCAGGTGCCATCCTCGTAGCATCTGCGCTTTGGCCGACTGCTGGCACTCAGGATTATGTACTGGCTCGGCTTATTATCGTTCCTGCCATAGGTAGAATCGCAGCCGCCAGTGATCTCCACATATCTCAGACCCTTTTTACCGGTGGCCGCATTTTCTTCCCGGAAGCTGTCTCTTTCTACGATCGCTCTAGGCCAGGTCGCACCACCTGTCAGATAGTCTCCGCGGATAAAGCCGCCCATTTCAGCGCTATCCCTCAGTTTCTCGTCGCGTAGGCCGTAGAGGGTGAACAATCCCTCTCGGTAGTCCTGGTCTAGAGCGCTATCCCCTCTGGTGTCCATGGCCAGTATCTGATGATTCTCAACGGTGTAGCTTGCAGCTTCTAACAGATTCACTCCGTCCTTGTAGAGTGCCGGATCTATCTCCGTGTTGTATATGTTGATCATTTCGCAGACCCTGAAGCACCTATCGCTGATACCTCCCCAGAGGCCAGCACTGCCGCATACTCTGTAGGGCCCGGTGGTATCCGCAGCGTTGCTGAGCAGGGTGGCGGTTCTCGGATTAACTCCCTTCGTCTCCGCTGGTCTGAGCATCTCTAGCTGCAGGACAAAATCATCCGCATTGTGGAATTTGCTACTCCTGTTGTAGTAGCCGTATGTGTTTCTACAGGTTCCTCGAACCTTTTTTACATATTTATACTTGTTATCAATGGCATCGTCCACAATGTTATCGTTATCAAACACGTTGACAACATTTCTGCTCGAATTGCCAAAGGCTCCGGTTGTGTCCATCAGCGCCGATGTGTTTCTTGGACTCGACGTTTTTTCCCAGTCGGCACCACCCAGGTGTCTCCAGGTTGTATAGGCTGACTTCTGGCCATAGCTCACCAAGGTCATTTTGTTTAGAACCTCATCCAGATATATATTTTCATTTACAGCCTCTAGAGCCCCACACACTAGCCGCTCGCAGTAGTTGCTGCCATATTTGGCCGGATCATTGTTCGGACCGTCGGGGTAGCTATTGCCAAGAACGGATAGCCAAAAATTATTCTCATCGTCGTAGTAGAAATTTTCACCGAACTGCTCCGCGCTGACCAGGCCGCCATTGTAGATGTCCAGCACCGTCAGCCACCTACCCTTCTGATCACAGAACCTCTTCGGAAAGGACTGGGTGTGGTAGTTCTCGGCTGTGCCGTTCTGCTGTCTGTAGAGGGCAACTAGGTTGCTATAGTTGGCCCCAACCCCAAGTAAATCATAGTCCAAATCATCGTCGCCGAAGGTTCCCACCCCTATGTAGTAGCTGGAGCCGGCCGGAGCAAAGCCAGTCATACAGCGCTCACTGGTGACAAGCTGCGTAAAATCCGAGGATTCTTTCTCTCTCCAGAGAGCGAACCCATTGCTGGACCCTCTGGTGTCCACGGTTTTGAGGCTTCTCTCCTCATTGTTCCTGAAGGATCTGTAGTCAGTTATCAGTACATTCGTATAGTCATTCACCTCCAGCGCAGTGAATAGGCCCGACGATAGAGTGTCTATGTCCCTCTCGTCCTCTATTCTAGAGCCACCATCACCATAGCCTATGTCTGGGCAGCTGTAGCGTATACACTCGTATTTGTTTCGGCTAGACTTGTTTTGGGCGTCAACATCCTTGGTCAGTTCATATTCGTAGACCACCGTTCCGTCACTTCCGGTTCTGAAGGAACATGTAGCCTGGGGCACATTTTCCCCATTCTGTTTCCAGAAGCCTCTGCATTCGCCGGCCACCACTTCTAGGCCTCCTACGCAGTTATCATCGAAGTAGGCCCTGTTCCTAGCCTCATCATTCCCGAAGGGCGGGTCATCCGCCCTGCAGTAGACGCTGGCCGGAAATTCGGCGTGTCCGAGGTTCATGCTGAAGAAAACGGCCGGCAGTATTCCAATCTGTTTTTCACTGGTCCTCCAGAGGTGCTGCTCGTAGTGGCTCTCCGGACCATTTTTCAGCTCATCCTCCGTCTTGGCCAGCGCCAACTCGTCATCCACATACTCTCTGGAAGAATCGTAGTATCTGACCGCCGGACATATCATAGGCCTATCCAGATCGACACAGAGGCCATATTCCCTTGGAGTCATCGGTCGCGATGTGAATAGATCTGTGTCAAAGGATTCCCAGCCGCCGACAATCCTACAGACGCAGGATGCTTCCCTGGCTCCATCTCTAGTGTAAATATTCTCCGAGTAGTTGAAGCCACCTTTGAAGCAGGCTGCCACGTACTCTATGTTGCTCTCGCTTATCTCCTTGCCCAGATACTCCTTGCAGTCAATGGTTTTGACAAACACCTTGCTGAGGGTGCTCATGTTTAGAACCTCTCGGCAGCCAATCCTGTTCTCATCACAGTAGATGTAGGCCTTGGAGGCTAGAAGACATTCCGTCTTCCTTCTGCTAGTGTCATCCAGGATGCACTTTGTCCTAATCTTTCTGTTGTACCTGTCGGCAAAGGCCAGAACCTTCGGCATTTCGCTGTTGCCCATGGAGAATTCTCTTCGCAGTTCGAATATTTTATCAATGTCCTGGTCGCTGATGCACACTTCGCCGTAGCTGCCATAGCTCTCATTATACTTTCTGATGCGAGCAACCTGCAGAGCCACCACTTTGCTCACCTCTCCGCTGACATCTTTGAGTGTCTTCATGGCGGAGAGGTCACTCACAAGTATATCGCTAGCCTCACCATCCTCCTGGTCACACTCCGGAATGACCGCGGTCTCGATGGTGTTTATGTTCTTCAGCAGCCTATTGATCTTCGCGCCGTCTCTGTTGGGGGAAGCTCTCTCCTTCACCAGCTGGTCCTGGTATATGTAGTAGTCACGATATATCTTGGAGCAGTAGCTCCTCGTGAAATTTAGACCGAAGCCCTGGACCTCGTTCTCTCCTAGGTCCTCCAGCTTGGAGCTGTCACCATCTTTGAAAGCATAGGCGGCAGCGGCGGTGCCGGTGACATCACCGTAGCTCTTGCCCGCCGGCTCCATGAAGACGTTTATGAGCGATTTTCTGTAGGTCATGTCCTTGTCGGGCTTGAGTATGAATTCGTTCAGGTTCAGAGGTCTTCGCGGATAGCATTCTATGTTGTTGTCCACAACCATGAACCCCTGGCCATTGCTCGGCCCTGCTATGCAGCCGGTGCCTGTGCAGGGCTTTAGATCTAGAAAAGTATTATAATCCCCACCCTCTCTGGCCGTGACCATTATTTTGTAGATGCAGACCTGGGGTATGTACTCATTTTTTAAACCATTTTTGTAGGTCTTGTGGAGGACGTACCTGTACTCCCTCTCCGTGGGAATGTTGTTACTTTTATACTTGAGTATGTAGGGTGCGCTGTAGTTGCTCCCAGATTCTATTACAGATAGAAAATCATTGCCTTTGGCCAGCAGGTTTTCAAAGTCCGGATCACTGACGCCCCCGGAGAACTTGTAGTCATACCTAATTTTGGGATTAAAAAAATCCAGAATCATGTCATTCGGGGTGCTAAAGCTTCTCTCATTGATGAGGTCGGAAAAATGGTAGAAACCGACTACGATTAAAGTGGGATCGAACAGTTCCGGCGTATTCTTTGGGGTCAGCAGCGTGTAGAAGAGAAATGGCGAAGTCATCAGAGGCAGCTTCAGAGTCTGGCTCTCGCTGTAGAAAATGCCGTTGTGCTCAAAACCCCTGCACCTGGACAAATCCCCGATGGGGTCTCCGTAGACCCCGAATTCGCATTTCGGATTAGTCTTCAGCTGCGTCAGAGTCTGTCTATCCTTTGTGTAGTACACTATATCCACCGGCACATAGCTTCTGTGGCCATCGGTGCTGGATTTACCCCAGCTATATTTACCCCAGCTATCCTTCACTATATCGCCATCTCTGAAATACTTCAAAAAATCACCAGTCCTCGTTAAAAAATCTTCATCAATCCCCGTATTTTTCACGAAACTGACACCATAGGCCTCCAGACAGGCTTTCTGGGTCTCATGGAGACAGTTGATCGGATCCTTCTCGCCACAAGATCCATCACTGGTACCGTCCTCCTTGAGCTTGTTGTACTGGTAGCTATAGTCACACCCATTTTTAGCGGCGCTATCCTGGATACAGTTGCCCGAGTCTGAGAATAGGTTGCCAATTTTACATTTTTTTATTATTTCGCCGCCGGTGCTATTGCCATGGTAGAACCTTTTTCCGTCATCGGCCGCCACGTTGTTCTCGAGCTTATTTCTGAGATCATCCTCTATGTACTCAACCCTCGGGTAGAATCTGTACATGTAATTGTTATTGTCGACCACAAAGGCTTTGCCTATGAAACCCTTCTCCTCGTAGCCGGGGACACTGTTATAGCCACGTGCGATCTGGAGATCGTTCTGAAGATTAATTTGCCACTCGTCGGATCTGACCGCCATAGATATCCCGATGCTAATTCCAATGGTCACAGGAACACAGATGGTAACGCAAAGTACGTAGAATGGGCCAGCAGCTATACAGCCCAAAGGGCAGCCTACGACAGAAATCGCAGTTCCAAGTATAGCCCCCTCACCGGTTATGATCCAGCCACTGGTGGGATCTTGAAATTCCTTTTTCCAATCTGAGTAGCAGTAGTGATAGGTATGGAAATCCCTTAGCACCAGAAAATCTCGGTGCGTCCTTTTCTCAAGGCGGAATCTGCTACCTCCAGTGGATTCGGCAAAAAACCACGCACCACCACTGGTATCCTCTAGTGTCGTCCCATCGACATCGGAGCCACTGACATTTACACACTTGTCCGCATAGGAGCTCCCCTCTCTGCTGCCACATTTTCCATCTTCCTTGACATCCTTCGGAAACCTTGAACACACATTCACCACCGGCACGGCCCTCGCGGGCGTCATAGGATTTTCTGAGGTCCCCACATCAACTCCATTGATGGCCGTCGAGGGAGACAGCGAGCCAGTTATGTAGGCGCTGTCATCCCTTGGTATTTTGCATCCGTAGAGTCCATAGTTATCCGACGGGGATTCAAATTTGATGCAGCCATATCTCTCAAGACTACTTTTGGAGGGAGAAGAAGATCCGCCACCGGTCGAGACTAGAGCACTCGTCGGGTAGGGTTTTATTGTCTTTGACAGAGTGTCGGCCAGGACCTCAGGCCTAGAGTCGGTCATAGGCAGTGCATTTTCGCAGGCAGTTTTCAGGGTTGCCATTCGTTCGGTTTCCTTTCCACCAGAATCTGTGCCGACGGTTTTCACAAAATCTTCAAATATCTTTTTTTCGCTAGCGTTCGTGCTACTGTACAGTCCACAGTCGAAGTAGTGGTCGTAGACATTGATGGCCGATTTGTAGCTAGCACAGTCCACAATCCTTTCATTGATTTTTTCCCCCTCTTCACAGTACTTCAGACTATCCCCAGAGCAGTGCTCCTTCTTGCATCCGTAGCTGTAGGCATAGACCTTGCAGTTGCTAATGCCGTAGAGACATGCATCTGGGTCATCCTTTGTCATACAATCCTTACACCCCTGGGGGGTATTTACATCGGTTGGATTAAAAGCTTTGCTATTGTTGCTGCTTGCATTATTTAGACAGTTCGTATAGGATGTGTTTCTTTTCTCTATGTCCTTCAGGACTTTGGATAATTTTAGGTTGTCCTTGATGAGCAGAACGTTGTGGGCCTTAATGTCGGCATTGTAGTATAGAAAATTATTATCCACGAATTTGCAGATATTCCCATAGGAAGTTTTTTCGCTGAAACTTTTTAGTTCGCCACTGCTAAAGGGAACCTTTCTGTAGTCCGAACCCGCACGGGTGGGAATGGCGAAGTTGGGATCATCTATCCCTCGAGCATTGTAGGTAGCGACGTTCCCAAATTTACCCCCTCCAAAAAATGCCGAATAGGCCGCATTTGCACCGATTTTTCCGGTTTCGTTAGCTATGGCGAGCATCGTCTCGAGGAACAGGGTGCTACTATCATGGCTTTCGGATACCCTATCTAGAGGAATGTAGTGGGTTCTGCAGAACCCATAGACACTGTTCGTGTCATATTTTCTAAAAACATCTGTGAAAAGTATCATCCCAGTGCCGCTGACTGAACTCAGAGCCTGCAGCTGCTCCGGGCTCATCTCGAAGCATGGTATTAGATTTAGGTTCAGGTGCTCAAAGTCGCTAAAGCCGTCAGGATCCTTCTCAAACAAAAAACCACTGTCACAGTAGACCGGGATGTTAGACCCATCGTAGGCAGTCTCGGTTTTTTCCGCGGTCAGCAGCCCATAGGATCTTTCCAGCTCAAAGCCTATGTTTGTGAGTCTCGCCTCGGCAATAGCCTTTCTCTCACTGCTGCTAAGGGAATAGCAGTTTTTCAGGTAGCAATTATCCCTCTCGCTGTTCAAGCCTCCTCCATAGCTATAGTAGAGACTAGTCTTTTGGGCACCGCTAGCACAGCTACCATCATTATTATAGGGAGAAGAGGTGGGGTTAGTGCTGGTACACTTCACATGCTCATAGATAGCCTGGCGGAAGACCAGTTGCTCCCCCTTGCTAGAAACAGTCTCCACATCGGAACAGTGGGGAGGATTTTCCTTCGGAAAGTACTTCAGCCCCTGCAGATTCGACAGCCAGCGGTACTCGCTGCAGTACTTGTTGCTTTTGGTGCCCTTGGTGGCTATCATGGAAAATTCCTCGGGAGTTAGGTCGCTGCAGCTCTTCAGGTAGCAGTTTGGTATGTTGACCAGATTGCCATCATCAGATATTTTCCCTATGGTGTTCAGTCCACTGGAATATTTGAGACCATTTCTGGCCTCATTGAGATCAGAGCAGTACCCTATATCCTTGGTGATGGTACCGCCCACAGTACCATTGATGGCCAGACAGCTGTAGTTTATGGAATTATTATTTTTAATGAACCAGAGATTTTCCTCCTGCACCTTAGATTTGTGGGTGGAGTAGAAGTCTCTTCTAGCCTTAAAATTGTTGTTGTTATCGCTATTATTGTAGAGGACCCCAGAAAAGCTATTGCCGACATCAATCTCATGGCAGGATGGCAAATATTTATTACAAAGAATTCCAAGACTAGAGGAATCGATATTTTTTTTAAAGTAGTAGACAGTCGTATTCTGACCTACAGTCGTGCCGTTCACATACTTATAGTAGTGGTAGCCGCTCAAAATGCTAGCACAGGCGCTTGTCCCCTGGCAGGAGCCGACAAACTTGAAAAATGCTCTATTGCCGAGGCCGGCAAATATATTTGTGATGAATTTTTTGTTGTCAGCATGGCTAGAGTCTTTGAGCACTATATTTTTTCCACTGGCCGAGACTTCGTTCTTCAGCTTCATGTCGCAGGGGAATTTAATGAGGTTGCAGTTCTTGCCGGGGCCATCAGGAATGGCGTTCTTTCTGTAGAGAAAAAACTTGCCGGTCGAAGTCACTCCATCGCCGAAGTGGAGACCGTCGACGTTATAGTAGTTATTGAATATGTCCTCCCGGTACCTGTTGCAGAGGTGATTCGGAGGATAGCAGGCCGTCTTCTCCTTTGTACCACTGTCGGCGTCAATTATATTTCCCTCCACCGCCTTCTGGTTGTCAAACTTTGCGCAGTCTACTATTTCCACCTCGCTACCATTCACCTTGGTCTTTGTGGCACAGTCACTGCCGGCTATTCTAGAAGTTTCGCACTCGAATACGGCCCCCATGGCAAAATTGCAGGTCAAGAAGCCATCCTTCAGCTCCCCCTCACTTTTAACCGGAACAAAAAGCCTGTCGCCAGGGTCAGTGCCAGTGGGAGGCTGTAGAAAATTATGATAGGCCCCCTGCAGTTCCGCCAGAGGTCTTCTGGTGCCCACAGTGATGCCCCTATAGGTCAGAAAATCTCCACTGGCCAGCTCATTCGGGACACTAATGTCCTGGCAATCTATGTACTCCGCGGCCCCTAGTCTAGCGACCCCGCCTAGCAGCAGGCTCCAACCTAGACTCAACACCATAATCTTGCCCCTAGAGCAGGGCACTCGGCAAGGACGACCCCCTTCTTTGTTTTTCATTTTTCACCTTTACAACCTTAACGTCGCAGCTCTCGGGAGCTACCTATTCACCGACTATATCTTTCCACTTCAGTGGTTTACCATCACCGCCACAGATCAGATCATTGGTCTTAGTGACCTTTGCGGACAGGTATCTAGTCCCCCCTTCAAAATCGTAGAACAACGCAGGCTCTATCTCCTTACCACCGAAGACCCTGTTCTTGGTCGTCCCTGCCCTATTTTTTGGATTATTTTTCGTTCCCACTCCAAAATCTCCTCAAATTCTCTAGCTAAATCTACCTAGGGGATAAATAATAAATCCGCCAGAAAAAATCAAGAGATAACCCTAGAAAAGGGGAAATGGCTCTGGTTGCCGTTTTTCCAGCATTTCTCTGCCCCTGGGGTCCAGAGCAGCTAGGACATTTTCCACGGCCCGGGGCATTTCGCTATAAAATATTTGTTTGTCATTTTTTTAGAATTAATTCTTTTTATGTAGATCCCAGCACTTCGCCCGGAGCTTAGAAGTAATATGGCAAAAATCGGTGGAAAATATGTATTTAAATAACTTAATATACAAATTATTAAAATAATAATACTTGACATAGAATTTTACCGTGCTAACCTGCCAGGCAGTTTTATCTAAAAAAATAGGAGATTCTATGAGACTAAATAAAAAATTAATTTTGCTTCTAGCCGGGCTGCAGCTGAGTTGCTACAGTGGTAGACTAATGGCTAGCAGCTGGCTGACGGCTGCCGCCGATACGATACCTCTGCTGGGAGGACGAGAACAGGTGGCTCCCCGGATAGGCTTCGTGGGGAGAGCAGCTGCCTACTTTGTGAGACTTCCCGGCGTACGCCAGGTTCTGGGCTGTTTCCTGAACGCCTTCGGCTGGTGTGTGGATGTGGCCGGGGACGAAGTTGGCGGAGAGACGGACGAGATGCTTAATGCAATTGGCGATGGTTTCAAGGCGGCGGGGAGAATAATAAGTTCATCGGGCACTTCCTCGAATTCTTCGGAGCCTGTCGAGGATGATGACGAAGAGGAAGAGGAGGAGATAGAAACATTGGAGAAAACGGAAGAGGTTAGCGATAGGGAAGAGGACAAAAAGAAAAACGACTAGCATCGGCTAGCAGCCTCTGGATTCGGACCGGGACCGGCGACGGGATTGGAGACACCCGGTGGCCAGCTGCTGGCGCCCAGCGCGGGTCTAAACTGCCACTAGCCTCTCCAACGGGGGAGGGCTAGCATCTGGGGAAGCCCCCCTCCGGCCAGCTGGCCGGAGGGGGGCTTCGCTATGGGGACTAGGCCGGAGAAACCAAATCCCCAGGGACCTGGAGCCACTGCCCCCAGGCTGGAGTCGGCACAGGCGATAGCTCTCAGGGGCGAGCCGGCTATTATATTGCCATTCCTCTAGAATAGGCCGACTATATCACCATTTTCATCCACATCCATAGCCAGCGCGTTCGGCCTAGGGGGGAGACCTGGCATTGTCACTATGTCTCCGGCCAGACAGACCACGAAACCTGCTCCAGCCGATAGGCTGACATCCCCTATGTTTAGAGTAAAATCCTCGGGCGCACCTAGCAGAGTCGGATCATCACTGAAGGAATACTGGGTCTTTGCTATGCACACGGGGAGTCCGCCGAAGCCGTCGGCTCCGTAGCGCCTCAGTTTCCCGGCGGCTCTGGCTGAAAACACAACCTTCCTGGCTCTGTATATCTCTCGGGCTATGGTCTCAACCTTAGCCTCTAGTGGCATTTCGAGCCCATAGAGAGGTCTGAAGCCATTTTTATCCTGCTCCAGAGCGTTCATAACCTCGGTTGCCAGATCCAGAGCCCCATCACCACCTCTAGACCAGGCTTCGCAGAGGGCAAATCTGGCGCCCATCTCTCCACAGAGCTCTCGGACCAGTTCAATTTCGCTGGCACCATCGCAGTCGAATCTATTAAGTGCCACGACCACCGGCAGACCGTATTTTCCTATGTTTTCCACGTGTCTGGAGAGATTCGAGGCGCCGATTCGGATGGCCTCCCGGTTTTCCTCCCCTAGATTCTTTCTGCTGACCCCTCCGTTGTACTTCAGGGCCCTGCAGGTGGCCACCAGAACGACGGCACCGGGCACCAGGGCAGCCTCTCTGCATTTTATGTCGAAGAATTTCTCCGCCCCCAGATCTGCACCGAAGCCAGCTTCGGTGACAACATAGTCAGCCAGCTTTAGAGCTGTCTTTGTGGCCACTATGCTATTGCAACCATGGGCAATGTTAGCGAAGGGGCCACCATGCACCAGAGTTGGCACACCCTCTAGAGTCTGCACAAGATTCGGTCTCAGGGCATCCCTCAGTAGAACGGCCACGCTGCCAACGGCTCCCAGGTCTCCGAGGGTTATATTTTTCCCATCACGACCGGTTCCTAGCAGTACTCTGGCCAGCCTTTCCTTCAGATCAGCCATATCTCGGGAGAGACAAACTATGGCCATTAGCTCGGAGGCTGCGGTGATCATAAAGCCATCCTCTCGGACGGAACCGCTGTTCTCGCCGACACCCACTATCACATTCCTCAGAGCTCTGTCATTCACATCCAGGGCACGTCTCCAGGAGACAGTGTCGATAGCCAGTGGATTTCCGAAGTTTATGTGGCTATCCACCAGAGCGGCAATTAGATTATGGGCCGCGCTGATCGCATGGATGTCTCCGGTAAAATGGAGGTTTATATCCTCCCGGGGAGCAACCTGGGAATAGCCCCCGCCCGTGGCACCACCCTTCAGGCCGAAGCAGGGACCCAGGGAAGGCTCTCTGAGGGCTAGCATAGTTTTTTTGCCGAGTTTGGCCAGACCCTGGCCAAGCCCTATGGTCAGCGTCGTCTTCCCCTCCCCGGAGGGGGTTGGATTCATCGCCGTCACAAGAATCAGCTTTCCCACTCTAGCGGTGGATTTTCCAATCCTCTCCAGAGCAGCCGGAGAAATTTTCGCCCTATAGCTGCCAAACAGCTCCAGATCATCCTCCCCTAGACCAAACCTGGCCCCTAGGGCCGTAATCTTTGACAGTTTTACTCCTCTCGCAATGGCAATGTCTGTCATTCCCTAGAACCTAAAAAATTCGCCAATGTCCTATCATTAGGGGTATATTTTTAAATTGCCAGTGACGGCGCTGGGGAGAGTTTTTATCTAAAATATACGTACTGGCCGGTGGAATTAGGACAGTTTTTTATTCGTTTGCTCTTGCATTATATCAAATAAATTCTATTGTATCCATATTATTATCTCAAATTGGAGGGGAAATGGATGAGTATGAATATATGGATCAAAGACTTGGAGCGGAGGAAAATAAGCAAGAAATACTAAAGAGGGAGAAGGAGAGGAAGAAGAAAGAGGAGAAGGAGAGGAAGAAGAAAGAGGAGAAGGAAAGGAAAGAGGAAGAAGAAAAGAAAAGAATAGAGAGTATAGAGAAGATGCAGAAGGAGAGAGAGGAGGGGGAGAAGGAAAGGAAAGAGGAAGAGAAAAGAATGGAGAGTATAGAGAAGATGCAGAAGGAGAGAGAGAAGGAGAGAGAGAAGAAGGAGAAAGAAAAAAAGAGGGATGAAGAGAGAGAAAAAAAGAGAAAAGATACGGGGAAAGAGATGAGAGAGATATACCGAGAGGAAGCATATGACTTTACGGGATGGGATGTGGGGGAAAAAAGAGGAGAAACAAAGGAGACTGAAACAGACTTAAAAGGAGGAAAAGAGAAGAAGAAGGGGGGAAAGAAGGTAGGGAGTACAGAGGAAATAAATAAAGCAAATAAAGAAAAAGCCAGAGCAGCCAAAAACATTGCGGAGGCCTATGAGCCATTGGAAGGGGATAGGAAGAAGGGGGTTGAGAAAGTTTCACAATCACCAATAATTTCCGCTCTAGCCGGCAAGATAGGTACTGGCACAGCTACTGGCAACAATACAGCGTTTTCGGGTGTCAGCGCGACAGTAGGTCAAAATAATAACCCGGGAGGGCCACAACGATAGTGGAGCAACCTAGACCACGGCGGTAACGACTAGAGAAGTACAGCAGTCCGGGAAAATTTTAGCTAAAAGAATGAGGGAGACTCCTCCGGCCAGGCAAGGTTCTCTGGGCTCCCGCGCCAGGCCCTCCGGAGGCCTCTAGTTTGCCGCAGGCCATCCTAGCCCTTTGGAGAAATCAGGTCTTCTATATTTTTTCTGTGGGCCCAGATGATCATAGCGCAGGTGATGGCTAGCACCACCAGGCCTGTGGTGTCCAGGACAAAATAGGAACCCAGCAGAGTTGCCATAACCGCCAGAAGAGTGGCTAGCCCTGCTATGCGGAATAGATAGAACGCGGCTAGCCACAGAGCGCCGGCCACTAGGAACAGTCTGATGTCTAGGGCCACTAGACCTAGAATAAAGCTAGAAAAACCTTTACCTCCACGCCATCCAAGCCATGGACTGAATATGTGTCCAGCCACTGTCAGAGATAGGGCAAATGCAATCTGGTCTGGACTGCCACCACTGATTCTTCTGACTATGACCAGAGGAATTAGGCTCTTGGAGCCATCTAGGATAAAGGTCAGCAGCCCATAGCCTCCGCCTAGCAGCCTCCACACGTTGGTGGCTCCGATATTCCCTGAGCCCTGCTCTCTTATGTCTGTTCCTCTGACAAGTCTGACGATGAGGTAGCCGAAGGGTATTCCACCCATCAGGAAGGCCAACAGAAAGGCTGACCCGGAGCCGACCAGAGAAAGCCAGTCCACATCATAGAGTTGAATCATTGTCCCTCTCCGAAATTTCTAATGTCTTCGAATTGTATGACATTGTCTTCGGGGTCCTCCTCTTCCTCTGAGTCCATAAACCCTCCGCCTCCCAGTTCAAAACTGTAGACACAGCTGTAGCCACCATTGTCTATGTTTGGCTGCATCATATCTAGTACCAGTTCCATTCCCGATGTCCTGTCGGTAAACATCTGTATCGCTCCAAAGGGGATTGAAATGCTCTCAAATTTACCACCAAAATTCAGCTCGGCTGAAAAATAATTACTCTGTACCCTGAGATTCGCAAATTGGTGCTGCATGATCAGTGTAATGCTGTCGGGGTACTGTGTTTTAAGATATTTTGGAATTACCACACCCCTATGCCTAGTGTTTATAACTATCATAAAACACAGGTTTTCCTCGGCCATGTTCTGAGCCTTTCTAAGTGCCGACCTGATCATAGCTCTAAAAGCCTTTTCCACTAAAACTCCGTAGTCTAGTCCCATAGGTATCTCGGATTCGTTATTATTTTGCCCGTGATAGTCATTATACAACGGAGAAAAATTTTTACAATTATTTTTTCTTGTGCAGGTCCACAACATTTGAGACACACCCTGTCCTGTCCCATAATATATAACACTCTCCGGGAGCTTCCCATAGCTCCATTTCTCTGGGAAGGAACCTCTTCTGTCAAATGTAAATGCAATAGCTGGGGAATTGCTGGCCCACCATTAAAATTAGTTGTATAGGTCCAAACACATGTGAGACAAAATAGATCTTTTGGGCTGAATGTTTTTTATTTCAGCTGTTGGGTCATTTTTAGGATAATTAATGTTGTTCTGGGAATGACTGGAGTAGACCACTCCGGAGCACTCAAAATGCTCCGGAGATGGTCGTGCTCTCGGAGGATTGAAAAAATAACCTCCTCCGTCATTGTTTAATTGATTTTTTAACAAAACGAGGAGGCTAATCTGTGAGAATAGAGAATCTATTCCACGGCCGTGATACTAGGGGACTAAATAAAATAGGTCCAGAGCTAATTGGACCAGAGAACGGTGAAATGGTTCCGGAGAAAAAGAGCTATGATGTGTTTAGGGTTCTTCTAGAAAATAATAGGAAGATAAAGGCTAGAGAGAACAGGCCAGCCATGGCTGAGATAGTCGAAGGGGCAGGTATCTCCAGAGCTACCCTCTATAGAACTGGAGAAAAGATTGAAAAAGGGAAAATGCCTCCGTTGCAAATTAGGTCCCTCTTCCCCGAGAAGCTAGAGAAATATTAGAACAACAGCACAGCCAGACTAATTTGCAGC
>JAITSP010000049.1 GCA_031287725.1 Rickettsiales bacterium | reverse complement strand
CGAAAACGATGCCAACGAAGAGTTTTTTCATCCAAACTCCCAGGGAAGAGATTATTACGGCTCCAGGGGCGAAGGTAGTCATCATTCTGGCCGTGGAAGAGGATATAGATCTAGAGTGTTCCCCGGTCCGAATGAGACAAAATTTAATGGGAGAGATGGTTACAAATATCCCAATGGGTCATTTTATTCAAAAGAGAAAATAGACTGTGGAAACAATTCTATTGGAAATGTCAAAAATTTTTATACCTATACTCCCTCTTCGAATCAAAATTCTGAACAGAACAAAACCCCAGGCAACGACATACAATTCAATGCCAAGTTGGACAGTGGCAGCGAAGATTTAGATAAATATTTAGGTTCTAAGGGTCTCGGGGGTCCTAGGAAACACGGCGAATGACCCTAGACGGGAGAGCCAACCGGCTCACCACCGACAGTGGATATATCCTCTCTCTAGGAGCCCCTTGGGGGGGGAAGCCAAATTTGCCATGCCCATCAAATGTATGCGGTCGGTTGGTAGATTCTGTACTTCCCCCACTCCGCCTGGGCGCTAGAATTCCCAGCGAAAAATAACCAGTGGTCGGGAACCGGTGAAACCTAAAAAACCAAGTGCTGGAGTTCAAAAAAGGCAGGGGCCAAAAATTTTTGAGAATTCCAGATGCGGGAAGTCGAGCAGCATAGTGCTGGAATATGTGTTTTTTGCGATTCTGATGTCCATAGCTCTCTACAGTGTGGCAACGGCAAAGGATATACCAGGCAATACGGCAACCCTACTCAGATGGCTAGGAATAGTTGTCACCTTTGGAGTGGAGGGCTATAAGATAAACGAAAGGATCTGTGATGTTCGGAGTGGCAGCTCTGGAGTGGTTTTGGAGGAATAGCCATGGCTGGAATCTACATATCTAGGATGCTTCTCATCTGCGGGCTATACTTTCTATCCCGATCTCTGGTGGCCATGGTGCTGATGATAGGAGAGGAGTCAGAGAGACAGCGGGGGGAGAGGTTCTAGCATGCTCCTCCTAGTAGCCATGGTGGCCTCGGTGGCCATAGTTCTCACTATCCTAGGGATTGTCTACAGGAAGGGACAGAGGGATGGAAAAAATGCCCTGGTCGTTGGCCAGCTGATAAATAGGCGCAGGTGCAGAAGGGTGAAGGATATGGAAGAGGTGAAGGATAAACTGCGCAGAGGTGAATTTTAGTCTGGTTCCTCTGCTACTCCTGGTTTCCGGCTGTTCCAGAACCGTTACGGTGGGCCTCTGTCCAGAGCCGGTGGAGTACTCCAGAGAATTCCAGGAAAATCTTCTGGAGGACCTGGATGGCATAGAGAGTTACTATATTAATCAGATGTTCATAGATTTCTTCAATATAAATCAGCAACTGAGGGCAATCGGCAGATGATAGGGGTCTCAGAAACATGAGTGGTGGCTATTCCTTTAGCGCTAGGAGCGAACACCTGCTCGGCTCGGTGATTCCGGAGCTAGGCCTTCTAGCTCGCCAAGCCATCGCCGCCAGTCCTATAGATTTTGCCATTGTGGAGGGTCTTAGAACACCCCAGAGACAAAAAATGCTCTACCAGAGTGGTAAATCAAGGACGCTGAACTCAAAACACTGTGAGGGCCGTGCCATAGACATAGTGCCCTGGCTCGGCGGGAGCTGCGACTACGGCGCAGAGGCTGACTGCTGCTTCCTAGTGGGTCTATTCTATGGTCTAGCAAAAACTCTCGCCCTAAACCTGCGAGTCGGGGCTCTCTGGGACGGAAACTCCATAAAGGGCAACAAATTCATTGATCTCTGGCACATCGAAATCCCCTAGCGGGAGAAATGTGCCTCCATTCTGGCTGGTGGCTGGTGGAGATAATGGGACTCGAACCCACGACATTCTGCGTGCAAAGCAGACGCTCTAGCCAACTGAGCTATATCCCCACCGTACTCTAAAACAATCCGAAGAAAAAATCAATGAAATACGGGTAGATTTTCCATTTTTTATTTTTCCCAGCTTTTCCTGTCCGGAGACCACCGCCAATCTAGCAGGTGCGCTAACCCAGACCCCTCCGCAGGAGCTGGATTCACCTGTCCTCTCTTCGACAGAGGGGTCCCTGGCTCCGGTATCTCCGGAAAAATTACCGCCACTAGGAGTCTGCCAGCGTTAGCACAATTTTCACCACCTTTTTTCTACCCAGAGATAGGCCAAACTCCATCCTATGGCCATCCAGTCGGATCAGATGGCCGTCATCGGTGATCTTCTCCCCGTCTATCCTGACACCTCCACCCTCTATGAGCCTTCTAGCCTCACCCTTCGACTTTACCAGGCCCAGATCGCTGAGAAGAACGTAGAGGAGCACCTCTCTGGAGGAAGTTCTATAGTCTAGCAGATCGCCATAGTCGACGTTACCCTTCTCAAAAATCTGCTCTGATCTCTCTAGGCATTCTCTGGCAGCTTCCTCTCCGTGGCATATCTTTGTAGCCTCGAAGGCTAGGATTTTTTTAAGCTCGTTTATATCCCTGTCCTTTAGAGACTCTATGGTTTCCAGAGGCATATCCGTGTAAACCCCCAGGAATCTTAGAACATCTGGATCGCTCACATTTCTAAAATATTGAAAATAGTCAAAGGGGCTCAGCAGCTCCTCATTGACCCAGACAGCGTTGCCCTCGCTCTTGCCCAGTTTTTTGCCGCTGGCGTCCAGCAGAAGAGGGGTGGAGAGGCCAATTACCTCTGTCCTGGCACCATCTTCCACCTCCTCCTTGGCGAAGCAAAGCCTCCGCACAAGTTCCACACCGGCCACCACATTGCCCCACTGGTCAGCACCGCAGAGCTGTAGCGAGCAGCCATATTTTTTATAGAGGTGATAGAAATCATAGGCCTGGAGTACCATGTAATTAAATTCCAGGAAACTCATGTGCTCCTCCCTGGCAAGTCTAATTTTGACAGACTCAAAGGAGAGCATCCTGTTCACGGACATGTGTGGCCCCAGGTCCCTCAGAGTCTCCAGATAATTTTTATCCCTCCACCAGTCTAGATTATCCACCAGAACAGCGTCCGTTGGTCCATCTCCGAATTTTATGAATTTTGACACCGACTTCTCTATACCCCTCTTGTTTTTCTCTAGAGTGTCCAGATCAATCATAGGTCTACTCCTATCCTTGAAGCTAGGATCACCTATCTGGCCGGTGGCACAGCCCACCAGCACTATTGGCCTATTGCCGCACCTCTGGAATAGCCTAAGGATCATCAGAGAAAAAAGGTGCCCTAGGTGCAGCGAGGAGCCTGTCGGATCCGTGCCCCAGTAGGCCACCACCGGTTTTCCGGCACAGAGCATCCTGTCAAATTCCTCTATGTCAGTGCACTGGTTAAGGAATCCCCTCCTCTCACACTCCAGCAAAAACTTCGACCTAAACATATTGCCTGGCAATAATTATAAATGTAGATGTTCTACCAGGGTGGAAATTAATATGCAACGCCCATCTCCGACTGGACACCTCCTGCTCGTGTCTCCTCCCCTAATATTTTTCTGCGAAATCCATTCTCGATCTCTGTGAGCCTTTCTAGGCCTCTGATAATTCCTCCTGCAAGGTACCTAGATTGCTCCTCTCTAGTATCTGAAGTGTAAAATCTTGGATAAAAACAGCTTTGTATAGGTCCAAACACATGTGAGACAAAATAGATCTTTTGGGCTGAATGTTTTTTATTTCAGCTGTTGGGTCATTTTTAGGATAATTAATGTTGTTCTGGGAATAACTGGAGTAGACCACTCCGGAGCACTCAAAATGCTCCGGAGGTGGTCGTGCTCTCGGAGGATTGAAAAAAATAACCTCCTCTGTCATTGTTTAATTGACTTATTCAACAAAACGAGGAGGCTAATCTGTGAGAATAGAGAATCTATTCCACGGCTGTGATGCTAGAGGACTAAATAAAATAAGTCCAGAGCTAATTGGACCAGAGAACGGTGAAATGGTTCTGGAGAAAAAGAGCTATGATGTGTCTAGGGTTCCTCTAGAGAATAATAGGAAGATAGAGGTTAGAGAGAACAGGCTAGCCATGGC
>JAITSP010000045.1 GCA_031287725.1 Rickettsiales bacterium | reverse complement strand
GGCTCTGAGCTATCTGAATGACAAGGATGGGATTGGCTCTGGAGGACAGAATATAGCCCTGGTGGATGGGAATATTGTTCTAAATGGCCTTGGAGAGTCCTTCCGGAGCGGAGATAATCTGGGATCAAATCTGATCCCCCAGAGGCTGGGCGGTCCGCGGGCCTCCCTGGCGGAATCATTCTACTACACAGAGAACAGTAGACCACCCTGGTTCCTGAGACCGTTTGAGAATTTTCTAACCAAAAGGGCTGCTCGATTTAATAATTTCAACAATTACTCTGTGTTCGAGGATGTCAGCCTCGTCGATCAGCTGAGACAGCTCCAGAAACTACGGAAAAACGTCTTCGCTGGCGATGCCCTGGAAAATTTGAAGAGTTCCTACCTGGCGGCCTATGCCAGCGTTGATAGTGGCTTCTCTGAAAAGGAGAGGAAAAATTTTTCAAAAGTAATAGGCGATAAATTTAAATTCATTGAAAAGAGAAACACTTACATAGATAAGACATTTGGAGATCGGCTGGCTGTTCTAGAGAAGGAGGGTGGAGAAAAGGCATTGGAGACCTGCGAAATGATCCAGGGAATGATTTTCAGGGCAAAGGCGAATCCCAACCTGAGCAGCAATATTTCTGTGGAAAAAACCAAAAGCTACGTCAACGTCGCCTTCAGCGAAAGTACCGGAAAATTTGAATTTTCTCTGGAAAATGTGAGTTTGCTGCCATTTCTGGACAGGGATCGGAAAAAGAAATTCAAAGAACTGATGGCTAAGCTGGAAGATGCCGAAGGTTTTTCTAGAACATCCAGTAAAAAGTTTACGGTGGCTGGGGACGGCATTGAAAAATTTGGCAAAACCATCGGAGAATTTTTCGAGAAACACAAGAATAATCTGCTGGAGAGCGATCCGCTGGCCGAAAAACATGTTAAATTGAAAGAACTTCTGAGGCAAAATAAATCTGAGGGATTGGAGGAACAGCTGAAGCACAGTGAAAACATAATAGAGCAACTGAGTGAGTACGCCAAAGAACATGACAGAAAAATGGATGGGCTCAGAAAAAACAGTGGCAGAGAGGCAAAGGCTGCGAATTTTAAATATCCGAGGAGTCTCTCCGAAATTGAAATAAAAAAGATCGCCGAATCGGAGGAGCGGCGGGAGACAGAAAAGGGGCTTAAATGGTTTGAGCGGCTGTGGGTTAATGAACTCAGGAGGAAAAGGGGACTCGAGGGAGAACTGTCAAAGTCGAAGGAACTGTCCGAGGATATTGAGCAGCAGGTGACAAAACCCGAAAAGCCAGGAGAAGAGAAAGAAGAAAAGGAAGGAGAAGAAAAGGAAGGAGAAGAGAAGGAAGGAGAAGAGAAGGAAGAAAAGGAGGAACAGGAAGAAGAAGAGGAAGAGAAGTCGGAGGAAGAAGAGAGGGAAACAACTATGGGACTGAGAAGAGTGGAGGAGATAGAGGAAAAAAAGAAAAGACCAGAGGAGGTAAAAAGGAAGATGGAAGAAGGGGAAGAGGAGCCCGCACCAAAGAGCCAGGAGGAAATAAATGAGAGTATTATGGCCGTTGCAACTCTGTACCAGCAGATTGCAGAGAACTTCCACAGCGCAGAGGCCAGCGCAAAACACTATGCGGCTACGGATCAGATTTTTGATCTTCAGAAAAAACTTGCCGAAAGCATCATAGCCGGCCATGGTAAGGCTAAATATTTCGGTGATTATTCTGAAAATCCTCAAAAATATGCTCCACTCTTTGGAAAGGAGAACGTACTGACTAGTGGTGGCGAGGATGTGGTCATCGACATCGAGCAGCTAAAAAAATCTCTCACTAGGAATGAGAAACCGGACGCCGCTGTTGGTGAGGAGGACGGTGGAATAGCACCTAGTCTCCAGGAGATCATCGATAGACTGGCCCAGGTAGCTATGGCCGTAGCCAGGAGACAGTACAATGAGATTCACTGTGGAGGCCCTCGGGGAGAGGTCGCTGGCGAAGAAGCCAAGGCAGAGGGGAGTGCGAAGGATTTTGACACGGCCTACTTTGAAAGCATTGAACAGGCGGAATATGAAGTTGAGACTACACTTTTGGGGCGCCTAGGGGAAGCTGAGGAAAAATCCGATTTATCTGGGGAAAAAACGGAAAATGACCCCTTTGTAAAGGATAGAAGCCTCTGCGATACCCTCTGTGGCGCGGAGAAAACTCGGCTCGCCGCCAAGAAAAGAAGTGAGCTGGCACAAAAAAGGTCGCGAGAGGTTGCTACCGAAGGAACTGGCGAGAGGGTAGGAGAAGAAACAAAGTCTGTTTCCGTTGCCGATGCTGGCAGAGGGGTTCCCTACAGAGAGATCTCGGAGGCTTACAGAGAGGCCATCAAAAAACATAGCAATAGCATAAATTTCGAATCCTTCGGAGACACTCGGAATGCCATTGGTGACAGCAGGACACTATCTTTCAAAAAAAATGACGTGGACTTCTCCCTGAAACTTCCAGAACAGGCAGCGAACAACTGGGATTTTTTCAAGATGAATAGATACATAAATAAGAACAGCGGATTTATGGTGGGCCTTCTGCGCTATGTGGAAAATAGTCCGGAGCTAGGCATCGGCCCCAGTGAGCTGCCGGACATGATCGAGACCAGCTACGGGAGCGAAGATAGGACTTTGCAGAATGATGAAAAAATGTCGAAATTGGAGCTTGCACTGGTCCACCTTGGACCCGAGGACGAGAATGGCAAGCCAAAGGTGGACCAGCTATTCCGCAATAGAAAATGTGAAGATCTAATTAGAAAAGCCTTTGCCATGGAGGACGGGTCAAAATTATTCTCTCTTGCAAAGGACAAAGCAAGGACTGCAAAGGATAAATTTGTTGGGATCAGCAGCGTTCGTGCTAAATGACAGCCCATTGTACAGGTCTGCAGCCTAGGGAAAAATTCACTCCGCTCTGGTCAGGGATAGGTAATGCTCCCGAGGAGCGTTGAAGTGGAAAGTCTCTAATTGTCTCAGGGTGGCATTGTTCCTGGCCACCACCATATGGTCAATCTGCACAAGTTCTCCTAGATTTGTCGTCCGAGTGGCCTACACTTTTTTTACAAAACTATTGACAAAAGACCTGTTCATATGGTAAAAGTTGCCCGGAGCTAACTTTACTAGGTGATACTTTGGAACAAAAAATTACAATTCTAGGGGCGGGGGCGCTAGGGAGCGCGATGGCCAATGTGGCTGCTGAAAATGGCCGGAAGGTAGTTCTCTACTCAAACGAGGAGGCCTCTCTGGAAGAAATAAACAGCAGACATAGCAATAGTAAATATGTAACGGGCCGATTGGATGCCACCATCTCTGCCACAGACAATTTGGCCATAGCCCTCAGAGATGCGGAGGTTGTTTTCCTGATACTGCCGTCGAAGGTCCTGGCGAGAGTGCTGGCCGAGACCAAAAAACTAGGCCAGGGAAGTTTCAGAGAGAAATTTGTGATATTTACCAAGGGTCTAGATGAGGAAACTGGAGAATTTTTTAGCAATCTAGTCTCCAGGATTTTTCCAGCCGCTGAGGTGGCTGTCTTTTCAGGTCCAAATTTTGCCGAGGAGATATTTGAGAAAAAGTTAACGCTGACCACTCTGGCCACAGAGAAGGCAGAGTTCTTTAGTGAGCTGGAACCAATTTTGGGATGTGATTTTCTGAGTTTAACCTATTTCGACGATCCTATAGCGGTCCAACTCTGTGGTCTTGTCAAAAACGCAGTGGCTCTGGTCTGTGGCATCATAGAGGGTCTGGAAATGGGAAGAAACGCCTTCGCTGCCATGGTTATGAAGGGAATTGGGGAAATGACTAGTCTCTGTAGAGCATTCCATCGTAACGAGGGAGTAGTTCTAACTCCTGCCGGCATAGGTGACCTGGTGCTGACCTGTACCAGCCACAAATCTAGAAACACGTCATTTGGCTATAGAGTGGGTCTCGGAGAAAATCCCGGAGAAATCATTGGCAACGGCAGCACAACGGTGGAGGGCATTAGCAA
The DNA here is from genome assembly GCA_031287725.1 of Rickettsiales bacterium. GTDB lineage: Bacteria > Pseudomonadota > Alphaproteobacteria > Rickettsiales > UBA1997 > CALXRO01. Next base: position 656 of record JAITSP010000045.1, on the reverse strand, counting down.
TGCCAGGAGTCTCTACAATATGGCAAAAAAGTTTGGCATGGAGGGAACCGTGGCTGAGCTTCTGCTAAGGATAGTGGATGGCTCTCTCTCTCGAGAGGAGTTGGTAAGCGCTGTAGCCCAGAGTCTACGGCTAGGACAACAGATTAGAAAGCTGGACTAGAGCTCGGAGCACCACAGCGAGGATCCAAGGCAGCTCCAGTCGTCTAGAGTCTTTGTCTTAGGAGGGTGTCACTGCAGAACTCCCATGTTAACTTTCGAAGATCTCGTGTTTTCTTAGAAATTCGTCCATGCCAGGCATAGCCATAGATCTCTGGGCAAACCCAGAGGAAATATTCGCTAGCCTAGATAGATACTGTGGCTACAGTAGACCTCTTTCCAAGTCCATTCCGGTTTCTGGTCATGGAGTGGTACTCTAGAGGATCCCTCTTGGGTAAAATCTAGCAAAATATTCTATTTGACAGAAGGCTAAAAATAAGTTATACTGACAGTAACTAATAGTATGGACTAGAAAGTCTAATGCTAGAAAGTCTAACAAAGTCTAATAAGTCACTAAGGGAGGAGGTTGGAATGGAAAGTAAGAGAAATACTACTCCTAGTACAGAGGAGAAAAAGTCTAGGGGTCGTCTACTGAAGCCCTCGAGAGACTTCATTTTTAA
>JAITSP010000044.1 GCA_031287725.1 Rickettsiales bacterium | reverse complement strand
ATAGAGAAAAGGATGGAAGTGATTCCAGAGATAGCAGTGGAAGACTCGAAAACCTAGCCGCTGGCACTAGCCCCGGTGGAAGCCGGAGACCAGGAGAGAGGCCAGAGTATAGTTGTTCTGGCGATGTATGTACCACCGGCTAGAACTATTAGCTAGAGTACAGCCATGTCAGAGGATAAAGACACAGGCAACGACGTCACAGTTAAAAATTTTGCAGAGGACGGGAAGGTTGGCAAGAATAATGGGAACAACAGCATGGCTAATGGGAACAGGGTTAAAGGTGGGATGGACGGGTACTGGCAGCTGGTTGTTCTAAAGAAACAGTTAACTTCAGCCAGTCTGTGGTATGAGCCTCTTAGAGGTTACCCCAAAAATCTTCGTCTGGACTTGTCGACCCTCAGTAAAATAGGCGGTGGCGCTATGGCTATGGTCTATTCAGTCTATAGTAGGCGTCTCAGGGATAGGGTGGCCGTAAAAATAAACTTCAGAGCCGATGGAAGACTTAGCTGTGGACGTGATTCAATCTACGTAGATCTCTATAAAAAGAACTATCTGGGAAAATTCCCGGCTTTTCTGAGAGTTTTATCCCTTCTTAGTTTATCTCCTGATGAGAATCAGGGAAAAAATACTCCTATGGGGACGACCATTATAACCGAATGCTGCTGGCGATACGATGTCTCTTCTCTGGCCAAGTACATTGGGAACAATGCCAACACAATAGGTGCTCTAACTATGGGGTGGGAAAACATTGTCCCGATCATCTTTCTAAAGGGTTTGAGGGATGTGGTGGATGCCCTGGCAAAACTCCACGAGATGGGCTATGCCCACAGAGACATAAAACCTACAAATATTTTGATCAGAAGGGATCTGAGCACTGTGCTGGCTGACTTTGGGCTGCTATGGCGAGTTAATAGCTCAGAACCAACCCCTGCCCACTGTGGAACGCGCCTATATATGTCACCAGAGGTGATGAGCATAACCCCTAGTCCCAGCATCGAGAAAGGTGACGTGTCCCAGTACCTGCTAAAGTCTGACATCTGGGCACTGGGGATTACGCTCCTTGAAGTTTTGACGGTCCATCCCTTTGAAGAATACCACCATAGAAGCCGGAATGATCTGGCAGAATATATGACAGACCTCACCGAGGTTCACGGGAAATGGGATAAAACACTGTCTGATCTGCTGGCTGGGATAACAGATAATCCGCTGGTGCCAATTATCAAATCCATGTGCAGCATAAAACCCGAAGCTAGGCCAACGGCTCTGGAACTCAGGAACCGTCTGAATGAGGAGCCGGTGAAAAAATGGCTAGAGGAACTGCCATCTGTCCATGGACTTATGCAAAATATTTTCAAATCGGAAGAATTCCAAGATCCCGCCAATGACCGCTCCACCCTTTCTGAGGAAGATTCTAGGGTAGAGATGGATGATCTGATGGTAAAGTTAGGGAGTCTCAGGTTCCGTTCGGGGGAAGAGAGTTCTAGGAAGCTATTTCCAGATCTAGAGGAAGTAGTCCTACCCCCAGAGGTGGGCCCAGTGTCCAGCTCTAGCTCTAGCAGCTCCAGTTCCAGTAGCTCTAGCTCCAGCTCCAGCTCTAGTCTAGCTTCAGAATCTCCCGGCCCGGGTACTCTGGCGATAGCTGGGGCTCTGATGGCGATGGCAACTCTGGCACCGGCGGTGGGAGGTAGAAGTGTTGTCAGGGTCTACGGAGACATGGTTGCCAGCGTCTACGATGTCTTTAGCAGCTCCTCTGAAGGCTACGTCTCTGTGAAATACTTTAGGAGTGAGGCTGCAAAGGACAGGATGCTGGACTACGCCAGACTCTATAGAGAGGGACAGTTTACATCTCCGGCCTTCCTGAGGATTCTCTCCCTCGCAGAGGATGAGAGAAAAACGGGCCTAGTGGTGCAGGAGAGATGTGAACACTATGGCCTAGATCCTATGCTGAGGAACCCATCTAGAGAGTCGGAGATAGGACTGAGGAATATGTTCGCGAAGGATTTTTACCATATCCTCTGCTCTCTGGAGGAAATCCATAGGGCTGGCTATTTCCATGGCTCTCTGGGGGTAGATAGTATTCACGTCAGAGCTAGTCCGAGGAACGATGGAGATAGTAAACTGGTCCTGGCCGGCTTTGAGCACCAGTTTGGAATATTTAGGTCTGGGACCAAAAATGTCACGCCGGCCAGAGCCTACTATGAACCTCCGGAGCTGTTCCATGGTGCTGAGAATGCCTATTGTGCCAGCAGTGCCGATATTTGGTCGCTGGGGATTATAACTCTTGAGGTACTCCTCGGCTACTCCCCCAGATACCTGTGTGTAGGTGCTTCCAGCCTCAGAAGCCATATGCTGTACCTGATCGAAAATCCCGGGGAGTGGACCAAACTAGTCAATGGTCTGATTATAAATGATGCTAAGGCTGGGTTAGCCGCTCCTGCCAGTGAAAGGTCGAAAACAGGGGGAAACTTGACCACAGCCATCCTCTCTCTGATTCCCTCCATGTGTGAGATTGATCCAAAAAAGAGGCTCCCGGCTTCAGAGCTGAAAGCTAAACTAGAGGAATACTTGCTCTCCAAAGATTACGACCATAGCTACGGAGCAGAGTGGCTGGGGAAATTCGAAGAGGGAGTTCTAGAGGAAGAATTGGAGAGCAAGATGAAGATGCCAGTGGAGGAGCTGGTCAGTAAAAATAGAGCGAAGGTGATTCCAGCTGAGGCTGGAAGAGGTTCGGCGCCAGAAATAGCTGACAGAGATGGGATCGGCAGAGCCAGTAGAGTAGAAAAGGAGCCTAAACCCCTAGATTGTCCCATTGGAGAAACTAATTTTAATGCTAGGGAGGGAGATGACGGGGAGTACGGGGACAGTTCTCTAGCGGTTCCTCCCACCGCCGCTAGTCTGAAGTACGACCATGGTACGGCAGAGCAGCCAGATATCGGCGGAGAATCTAGTCAGCTGGCTGTGCCCCAGGTGGTACCTGGCTGGGAGTTTTCGAATGAAGCAACGGTGGTGGATATTGCCAGATCTCCAGATAAAGGATTAGAAAATAGGCTAGAGGACACACGACAGTCTACAGAAGAATTAGGTGGTGCCATCGACATGATGGATGGGGCTTCGGACCTAGTAGGCCCCTCGCACTAGTGACAGCGGCTGGATAGACTCCGAAAAACCGGGATTGCCCAGCTGCCATTGTTTTCCTATTTTTCTCCTCTTTCTCCGGCACCTGTCTGCCTCTCTGGGAATGGGACCCGAAAGAAACCTAATTTGCGGTGGGGCCTAAATTCTATCTAAAACCTAGCAAAAAACTTTATTAGACCTGTTTCCAAGAAATCCTTGACCCATTATAACAAAATGGATTATTAATCTAGCTACGAACGATGGCTAGGAGATAGCTTTCCAATCTATGTCCAAATATGATTGTGTGAAGAGTCTAAAAAATGAAGACTTTAGGTTGCTGACGGGAGTAAAAAGAAGCACCTTTGATTTGATGTTAGAT
>JAITSP010000015.1 GCA_031287725.1 Rickettsiales bacterium | reverse complement strand
CCCCCCTCTGGTTTTCCACCCGTGGAGTCCTTTGCCCTACCCTTTAGAATATCCACCATTATCCCGGAGTGTAGTTCACTGGAGCGTAGTTCATCAATATCTATGGCCCTGTCGGGTTTAGGGAATGTCATAGCTTTTCTATCTTTCTTCCTCTCCTCGAAGTCCCTCTTACTTTTATTGAGCTCTTCATCAGTATACTCCTTGGTGGATTTTCCCATTTTTCCATCGCCAGATTTCTCTTTCTCCTTCCCCTCAGACTTTTTCTCCTTCGATTTTTTTATAAGCTCATCTCTAACACCTTTAAGCTTCTCATTATGTTCCAGCTGGAAGGTGACACCCTCCATAGGTTTTAGCAGATCTTTCTTGAAGTCCACGGTGAGTTTCTGACCTTCATGCTCTAGCGGTACAACTGGCGATTTTTGGTCCGGGGGTTTAGCATTTTGTAATTTTTCCTTAACATCGTCTGATTTTTCGACTCTTCTGGCCAGAGCCTCTTCTATCTTCACTCTATTTTCTTTTGGGACTTTAGGATCAACGTTATGCTTAGCTGACCTGGCCAGGTACACTGGCAACTCACTCTGGAAAAACACATGTTGTGTTTTCATCTTCTCTCCGCTGTAGGGGATATTATCCCTATTTTGCCCATATTCTATTCTCACGTCCTTTAGTTTTTCCTTGCCTATGTACTCCGCGTATATTTCACTCAGAATCATGTCGTAGGGAATATGTTCCAGACCTGTCTCGGTTTTACTCTTTTTACAGTCTTCTTTGAGTTTCTTGGCAAAGGCAGTCTCTGTTGTTGCTATAAACTTCTGAGTCATACCCCACAACTCTCTGAATAAGACACACCTCTGGTCATCCATATAGTCCCTGTAGCCCTTGACATTTCCCTGCTCACCGATGAGACCGTCAGCACCCCGGTTTGTCCAGAGGGCAACCTTGTCTCCTCCATGGACTATGCCCTTCATTGGCAAAAATGTACCGTCCTTGAATGCTTCAACAAATCTTTTCACATTCTCTACAAAGTCTTCTTCGGTTTCTGACGCCATTATTTTTTCCTTCAGTTCCTCATATTGTTTGTAATCTTCGTAGTCCTTTTGAAAAAATTCATTTTTCCCCTCTGGGTCACATATCATTTTGATAATTTCGACATTGCTCTTAGCTTTATATGGAGGCGCTAGTGCTTGTAGGTAACGAAAGGCTGCGTTAATCCCTCTCACCCCATGGAGACTCGTAATATTTCCCACAGCCGCTACATAGTCAAGTCTGGTAAACCTACAGTCCTTGTGCGTTGGACCCCCTGCATACTTAGCATTAAAGCGATCCCTAATTGAGTCCTCATGCATTTCTATAGCATAATCATTCACCATCCCCCCTCCTCTAAAAGAATTAATATTGGTCAATATACTATATTGCAAATATAATAATGCAATAGCTTCCAGAAATTTTTATTTAAAACCTTGCCCCATCCTTCAGCCAGATCAGGCCAGCCCCCCCAGGAGGGCTGGCCTAGACAGGGAAATTTCTAATATTTCTAATTCTAATTAATCTCTGGCCAGAGTGGGGTGAATTTGTCCCATATGCTGTGGACCTGTGCAGGTAAAACGAGGCACTTGTCTTTTATCCTTCTAGGTGTCACCATAGTGGCATAGTAAATTTTTGGAAAATGCAATGTATAGTGGAAAGTACGTCGCCCCGAAGGAGATACTGGGGGTAAAGGTATCTGAACTAGGTGAAGCGTCCAGAGCCATTCTAGAGATATATAACCCATATCTTTTCAAAACAGAGGCAGAGGTCTTCAATGAGGCTATGGATGAGATAGTCAGATCGTTGCCAGATAAAAATGCAAGCAAGGTGAATCCCACTAGAAAATAGCGGGGTTGCCCACTAATAATTATCATTCAGAATCTCAGGGGTCCGGCTGGACGCCAGCAGCAGCCCAGCCGCTGATACGGCTGGGCTGCTGGTCCCTGCTACCACCGCTAGAGCTACCAGGGTTTCACCCCTCACATCCGGCTGGCAGTCTCTATGCCCAGAAGATCTAGGCATTTTCCTATGTACTGGGCCACCAGGCGGAGCAGAGATATTTTTGAGTTTCTATAACCTACGTCGGTTTCATTATTTATGCTACAATTTGCATAGAAACTATTAAACTTCTTTGCCACCCGGTAGACATAGTCGGCGATGGCGTTGGGTGCCCTTCTGGCCTTGGCCTGTCTAAGGGAGGATGTAAAGTTTAGCAGTTCCAGGAGAAGGGATCTCTCCTCGCCAGAGCCAATTCTATCCACCGCGTAGCTCGACAGCTGGTGGCTAGCGAGGATCGAACTGATTCTGACCATGCTGTAGAGTATGTAGGCACCAGTTTTGCCCTCATAGCTTGTGAACTGGTCAATGTCAAAGACATAGTTTGACTCTCGATAGTTTATCAGATCCGCAAATTTCAGACAGGCAACGGCCACATTTCTTATGTCCTCTCTGCTACCCTGGGAGGATTTCTCCCCTATTCTAGCCTCCGTCTCGCTGATCAGATCGCGGAGTCTCACCGTAGCACCGGATCTGGTCTTGAAGGGTTTGCCGTCGGTGCCGTTCATGGTGCCAAAGGGACAGTGCTCCGCCATATGTTTTTCATTGAGGAGACCGATTTTTCTGCAGGCGAGAAACACCTGTCTAAAATGCAGGGTCTGTCTGGCGTCAACCACATAGAGTATTAGACTCGGATTGAATTTCTGCAGTCTATCGAGAATGGTGGCTATGTCACTGCTCGCATACATCACAGCTCCATCGCTTTTCTCTATGATCACAGGCGGTATACCCGGCTCCAAGTCGCTAAGGTCTATAATCTTAGCACCCTCGGACAGGGTTATGGTGCCATTCGTGGTCAAATTTCTTATCATCTGCACTATCAGTTCATGGACGGAGCTCTCTCCATTCCAGAGATCGAAGTGCGCCCCCAGCATGTCCACAGCCAACTCTTTCAGGTCTCCTATGGATATGTCTGTAAAATATTTCCAGAGGACCCGGTAGGGCTTAAAGCCATCCTGGAGCATCTTCGTTGCCCGATGCACCTCCATCTCGAAGGCAGGATCCTCTTTGGCTTTGGCTGTGGCTAGTCTATATATCTCTGTAAGCTCCCCAGCGTTTGTGTCCAGATCTTCGATTCTGTCGCCATCGAAGTCGGCGGAAAAACACCCTAGTCCGGGATATTTTAGTTTTATTCCCTGGATAACCATGCCCATGTTAAGTCCCCAGTCACCCTGGTGCACATCGCTGATTACCCTATCCCCGCAGAACTCAAATATCCTTCTAAGGCTCTCTCCGATCACAGTGGACCTCAGGTGTCCCACATGGGGTTCCTTGGCTATATTGTAGCCACCAAAATCTATAACCACAGTGCTTCCCGGAGAATCAGCCCTAAAGCCACATTTCGGGTCGTCCATGGTTTTGTTCAGCAGGTCTAGCACCACACTGTCCCCCAGAGAAACATTTATGAATCCCGGTCCATCCACCGAGACACTTCTAAAGAGGCCACTCCTCTCCAGTTCTCTGACTATGGCTCCGGCCACCTCTCGAGGGGGTTTCCTGAGCTTTTTGGCGAGAGCCATGGCAGAATTCGTCTGAAAGTCACTGATGTCGGGCCTGTCAGAGCACTGAAAAACAGCCAAATTTGTTTCGTAGCCGAGAGAACCTAGAATTTTCTCTAGCTCTCTATTCAAAATATCCACTATGTCCATGGGTTCTAGTCCTAAAATTTATTCAAATGGTGGCAAAACGTAGACTGCACTGTAGCAGACAATTACTATAAATCAACACGGAGAGAGAGGGTTCTGTCACCAGCCTCTATGTTTTTTCTCTCGGCCCTCTCCCTGGCCTATCTCAGATTTTTGGCCATCCTCAGCTCCTCTCGCCTGATGTCCCTGTCTCTGGTGGCCTCTCTCTTGTCATAGAGTTTTTTGCCCTTCGCCAGAGCGATTTTCAGCTTTGCGTAGTTCCGACTATTTATATATAGCACCAGAGGAATGCAGGTGAAGCCCTTCAGTTTAATTTTCCCAGCTATTTTATTTATTTCCCTTCTGTGGAGGAGGAGTTTTTTTCTTCTGCCGGGGTTGTGCCTGCTGAAGGCACTGGCCAGCCCATAGGGTGCGATGTTGAGGTTGAGGATGTAGAGTTCATTGTTTTCATCAAATTCCACGTGAGCATCCTGTATATTTACCCGAGAACTCCGCAGACTCTTGATTTCACTTCCCTCCAGCACCAGTCCAGCCTCGTACTCCTCCTCTAGGAAGTAGTCGAAGTGGGCCCTTCTGTTCTGGGCAATAATTCTATAGTTATCAACCATATTCCTCCTACACTACACCGGCCTTGAATAGATCCTGCATATGCATAATGCCAATGGCCTCCATGGCTTCATTGACGACAAAGAGCACCTGAACGTACCTTCCCTCCTCGGTCATGAGAGCAAGCGCCTCCACAGCCAGACTATCCTCAAAAATAAACTTTGGATTGGGGGTCATCAGCTCCGCTATGGATCTAGCCATGATGTTTCCATACTCTAGAGTCTTTCTCCTTAGATCTCCATCGGAGATAACTCCGATGAGCTTTCCCTCCCCGTCTAGAATGCCGACGGCACCAACTCCCTTCACACTTATCTCCTGCAGTGCCTCGGGGACGGTTCTGTCCACGTTTAGCAGTGGAATTGTGCCAGAGGTTCGCATTATGTCCTTTACCCTTATAAGCTGGGCCCCCAGCTTGCCCCCAGGGTGAAATGCTCTGAAATTCTCGCTGTTAAAATTCCTCAGATCTATCAGGACTGTGACCACCGCATCCAGATAGGCCATAAACATTATGGTGTCGGTGGTTGGAGAGTTTATGGCATTGGTCTGGGGCATATTCTGTAGCACTATGGCCAGATTTGCAGATTTAGCCAGGAATGAGTCCTGGCGCCGGGTCAGGCAGATGAGCTCTATGCTAAATCTTTTACAGTAGGCCACTATGTCATTGAGCTCTGTAGAGCCGCCGGAGTTCGAGAGTAGGATAACCACATCTTTTTTGGTTATCATTCCCAGATCCCCGTGGCTGGCCTCGGCTGGATGGATGAAGAAGGATGGGGTTCCCGTGGAGGCTAGAGAGGCCGCCGCTTTCCTTGCCACATAGCTCGGCTTACCTATGGCACTGAGGAAAACTCTCCCCTTTGTGCTAAGTATTATGTCCACCAGCTTGACGAATCCACTGTCTAGGGACTGGTCGACTATCGTCCTCAGACCATCTATCTCGGTTTCCACCGCCTTCCTACCTAGCGATAGGATCCTGTCCCTATTTAGCCGACCTAGCATCTGCCTGAGTTCTCTATAGAAAATTGACTTAATAAAGTCCTTGGATAGTATCTCTGGCAAATTAAAATTCAATCTGTTCCTTGAGGATCTGGTCTCTAAGAGACGAAAGGGTAGGGAGTAGCAAGCAGGCGGAGGCTCTGGCCAGAGGGCTCGACGCTGCTGCGGTGGTTAAGAATGTGGTCTATGGCCCTCTCATAGCTCTGCCTAACATCATCAGACCCTGTGGAGTGGGTGTCAACTTCAGCAAAAGTGATGATCTGCTATCCGCTGGGGATCCACCCGATGTGGTGGTGTTCGCCGGCCGAAGACTGGCGGGCGTTGCCATTTTTCTGAAAAGGCATTTTTGGCTGAAATTCGCTCGGAGGGTTAGGCTCATCGCCATTCTGAACCCCAACTGGGGTTTCAGAAATTTTGACCTGGTCATACTGCCGCTGCACGATAGACACGGCTTCTCCGGGAATCGGAGTAATGTGGTCTACATAAACGGTTCTCTCTGTGACTCCAGAATTCCCCCGATCGACCAGCTGAGGGCTCACTGGGGCGAGAAACTAGAGGCCAGGAGACCTCCGTTTTTTTCACTTCTGGTCGGCGGAGACACTAGGCAATGCAAAATCAATCCAACAAAACTCGGCTCCATGGTCAGAAAAGTCTCCTCCTATGTGGCCGGGAGGGGAGGTACTCTACTCGTGAGCAGCAGCCGGAGAACGGGCGCCGCCTGTCTAGGAGAGGTAAAAAAATCCCTAGACTGTGATAGCCTCATCTATGAATGGCAGGACGGTGGCGATAGGCCGAATCCGTACTATCTCTTCATAGAGAAGAGTGCCATGGTCTTCATAACCGGAGATTCTATAGCTATGATCTCTGAGGTTGCCACTCTGGGCAAACCAATCTATGTGCTCTACCTGGCGGAGGAATTCGCCGGCCTCAAGCAGGAGAGATTCTGCAGAAATCTGGTCGACCTAGGTGTAATTAGAATAATCGGCCCGGACAGTGGTTCTCTGGAGGAATTTTCAAACAACAGGCCATTGAATGAACTGGAAAGAGTGCTAGAATTAGTTAGAGATAATATTTTAGGCCATGCTACTGCTCTATAGACTTCTGACTCTGCTCCTATCGCCATTTCTGTTCCTATATCTGCTGATAAGGAGGGCAAGGGGCCTAGAGGCTAGGGGAAGGTTCCTTGAACGCCTTGGCCTGACGAAACTTTCAAGGCCGGAGGGTAAACTCATCTGGCTCAATGCGGTGAGTATGGGTGAAATAAATTCTGCCTGGACGATAGTCAGTAGAATAAACAGAAAAAATGAGTGCAATATCCTTATAACAACCACAAGTCAGACAGGGGCAGCGGCTGCCATGGGAAAGATAGAGTCCCTGGACTTTCCGGAGAGGGTTATCCACCAGTATGCCCCCATAGATTTCTTCTTTTCCCTTAGATGTTTTCTGAGGCGCTGGAGGCCAAACCTGCTGGTCAATGTGGAATCTGAATTCTGGCCAAACATGTTCACCATGGCCAGAGAGCACTGTCCCATAATAGTGCTGAATGGAAAATTGTCTAGAAGATCCTTCAGGTTCTGGTATAGATTCAGAGGTCTGAAGGAGAGGGTGTTTAGCAATATAGATCTTTGCCTTGCCCAGTCAAAGGTTGACTATAGAAAGTTTCTCAATCTTGGAGTGCAGAATGTCCAGTTTCTAGGGAATATTAAGTTTTTCGTTGCTAAGAGTCCGGTGAATGTTACCCTCTACGAGAGACTTCTGAGGGAGGTCGGAGGCAGGGAGAGGTGGTTTGCTAACTGCACCCACAGAGGAGAGGAGGAGCTGGTGCTAGAGGTGCATAGAGAGCTGAGGAGAATATATCCGAATCTGATAACATTTCTTGTGGCTAGACATGCCGAGAGAACTGACGAAGTACTAGAATTACTGAGGAGTGCCGCTATAAAATACGCAACGACGAGTCAGGGCCAGAGAATAGGGGAGGAGATCGAATTCTATGTCCACGACGGCTACGGCGATCTTGGAACATTCTTTGACCTCTGTAAAATAGTTTTTATTGGTGGCTCTATGGTCGATGGTGTAGGGGGACATACGCCGGCGGAGTCTATAAAGCACCACTGCTGCGTGGTTACTGGTCCCTCTGTGGAAAATAACCTTATGCTATTTAAAGAGCTAGAGGCTGTCGATGGCTGTCTGGTGCTGAAGGAGGCCTCAGCAGCCAGGCTGTTTTCTACCATCAGTTTTCTGCTGGCCAGCCCTGCCGAGGTGGAGCGAATTTCTAAAAATGCCTACCTTAGGAGCCTAGGCTACAACGGGGTTCTGAATGAAATCGTTGAGCTGCTGATGGCGAGATTGTCCTAGGGTCCGGCTGCCGCCTAAATTTTTTCTCGGCTGGAGTGTGTTCCCGCTAGGGCAGGGCGGATGGAGCGGCCCCGGGTCCAGGCAATCTAGGCCGACTCAGTAGATACTTGTAAAAATATTATTCCCCTCTAGACTAGCGGAACCCAGCGCTCCTGAGTGCCACATTAGCTCAGCTGGTAGAGCAACTGATTTGTAATCAGTAGGTCGGGGGTTCGAGTCCCTTTTGTGGCACCATGGTTTTCGGGGGTTTTGAAGGATGGTGGAAAAGCTATGGAGAAATGTGTAAGCATATTGTAGGCATATTGTGGGGGGAGAAACGTAAAGTTTACAACCAATGAATCGGAGGTTCAAATCCTCTTTTCGGCTTCTCCGGAAAATCAATATGATAAACTGTTCATAGAAGCCCAGGCAAAAGTTTTCCGCGCCATCAGTGGCGGACAATTAGGTATTTATGGAACTAGGCAGAGATTATATTATAACGGAAATCCACTCGATGCCGTATCTGAGGAGAGCGTGAATAGGCCGGATCAATATACGATACCGCGGTGTACATCTCTACGAAAAAGGCGGAATTAGTTTACGAAAGTTCTACTGAGGTGTCAGAGAAACAATCTACAAAACCAAAAAAAGAACTGTTTGTAAACAAACAAAAGAAGGAACGTAAGAAGTATGCTTACAAAAGATTTTCCCCTATGTTGCAGAGGTGTATCCACAGTTGGGAATTACCCCTGCGCTAGTGCCAACCATCAGAGCAGAACGCACATTCTGGGATAAGGTAACAATTCTACATCGTGAATTTCATCGTCTAAAGATGAAACACAACGATGAACTGGCTATGGATGTGCCAAACCATACACCAGCGCGCTATTCAAGACACTACTACGATCTGTAGCGAATGGGTCACTCCTGGGTAAAGAATGCTGCCCTTAGCAACATAGAATTGCTATCTGATGTGTTAGACAGAAAGGACAAACTATATCATTGTGCCTGGGCACGTTATGAAGATTGTACCAATGGCGCTGTAAGGCTGTTACCAAACGAAAATAATCACAATCTGCTAGTCCAGGACTACAGGGCTATGCAGAGCATGATTTTTGGTGACAGGCTAAGCTGGGGAACGATTTTGAGCTTCCTGCAAGAATTGGAAGATGAGATAAATAACACAACACAACAGAACAGAAAATAGGCTATTCTAACGAACAGATGGAGATATTACTAGGATAATTTTGTTACATTTCTGTTACGCAGAATATGTTGATAAACCGGGGAAAAATGAGTTTTGCAACAGATGTGACAGAAATTTTGGCTGTGAAAAATGAAACTAGGGGAAAACCATCGAACCGAGAGCAAAAAATGGAAAAATACTAGTAAAGTTTGTAGAGCCCCGCTCGGATTTGTGTTGTTATATAATTTTAAGCTTATATAAATTTGGTACATATAAAGATAAGCCCATCTTGCCCATAAATAATGTAAACCTCTCTCTACCTAAAAGACCCATAAGATTTCTATGGAAATTTCTGAGATACCATAGTTTTAGTTTTTCTATGGTGGTGCTGGTGACAGCTGCCTGTGATGGATTACATTTGGTTGCTGCTCAGCATCTTTTTAGGACAATTATTGATGGACTTCTAGCAAATCAGTTGGATTTCTCGCATAGTATACCAATCATTCTGGTGTTTTCTCTTCTGTTTCTCAGTGGTCATCTACTTCTGCCATTGATCAGAGAGTTCCGAATCAGAGCAATGTCCATGGTGCAGACAAATATGAGAAATGAACTATTTCATCACATTATGGGTCATTCTCTTGAATTTTTCATTAACAATTTTGCGGGAAATTTAAATGCTAAAATTAGTGATGTGATCAATGGATCTAGGGAGACAATATTGAAAGTTACTGACATCTTTTCGAGTGTTTTCATATTTATGCTCCTTGCATTGTTATTTTTTAGAAGAAGTCGGACACTATCGCTGCTTTTACTGGTGTGGATGTGTATTTATGGTGCGACATTTGTTCTAATGGCTAGAATGATAATGAGAGCCTCCCGCAACAAATCAGGTGCCGAGGGGAAATATTTCGGATCTGTCGCTGATTGTTTCACATCTATCTATAACGTCAAGAGTTTTTCGATGGAATCCCGGGAGGAAACAGAGAGAATGGCTGAAAGCACCAACATATTGAATAAAGATATTGTTCTCAGCAGATTTAAATCTCTGATGGATGTCTTTAATTTTACATCCAATTTCATTCTGATATCATTGGTTTTTATTGTTTCGGTGAAACTATTTCTGGAGAATAGGATAACCATTGGTGATATGACTATGTTCATTACTGTGATATCTCAGATATCTGGCTGGCTCAAGTATGCATTTGGTGGTATTGTTGAACTGTTCGAACTGTACGGAAAAATGGATAGAGCACTAGACACACTTATTACTCCAACAACCGGGGAAGATGGAACCACTGGTAAACTGCTGGTTGTTGATGGAAAACTTGAGATCAATAATATCTGTTTTAGCTATAAACCATCTCTCCCATTAGTTTTTTCAGATTTTAGCCTTTCTCTAGAGCCAAACACAAGATTAGGTATTGTTGGCCATAGTGGATCTGGCAAAAGCACTCTGGTGAATTTACTCCTTAGACTCTACAGACCAGAGAGTGGCAGTATAGTTATAGATGGACAGAACATAGAGGATATAACCGGAGAATCTTTAAGAAAGAGTATTAGCTACATCCCACAGGATGTTCAATTATTTCACCGTACAATTTCTGAAAATATAGCCTATGGGAAACCCAATGCTACCAAAGACGAGATAGAATATGCAGCAAAAAAAGCATTTTGCTACGACTTTGTGAGTAATTTGGAAAATAAGTTTGACACCGTTGTTGGCGAAAGGGGAGTAAAATTATCCAGCGGCCAGAGGCAGAGAATTGCCATAGCCAGAGCCATGCTAAAGGATAGCAGAATTCTCATACTGGATGAAGCTACTTCGGCACTAGATGTTATGACAGAAAGCGAAGTGCAGAACGCTCTAGCTGAATTGATGAAAAATAGAACGACCATAGTCATAGCCCATAGACTATCTACTCTGGATATAGTGAATAGAATAATTGTTCTAGAAAATGGAAAAATAATAGAGGATGGTACTCGGGAAGAACTCAGAGCTAGAGATGGAATGTTCAGAAAAATGTGTCAGGGACGGCAGAATATTGTTATGGAAGATTAAGTCTCATTGTACCTGTACAGACTTCATTCGAAGCTTGATTTTAAGACTCCGATGGAGTATTATTTATCAATTGACAGAATTGGGTGAATTTTCCCATATGTTATGGTTCTGTACAGTCTAGGGAATAGGAGTCTAAAGATACATCCTGGTCCTGGGGAACTGCTGCAAATTGATCATATGGTGGTGACCAAGAACAATGTCGCTCTGAGACAGTTTAGTGCCATTGATCCAACTACGAGAATTTTAGTTTCAGAGGTCTATAGTACTGCTAGCAGTTCCACTGCTAGAAGGTTTCTACTGGAGAGGGTAATTAGAAACTTTCCATTCCCTGTGAAATCAATCCAGGTGGATGGAGGTTCAGAGTTCATGAAGTAC
>JAITSP010000064.1 GCA_031287725.1 Rickettsiales bacterium | reverse complement strand
AGCTTTTCTGAGCCTTCGAGGAATTCAGGCACCTCTTTGGCATTATCGGTGGCCGGTGGCGTTGCTTTGGCTATTAAATTTTTCCCGTATTCCTTGGTGGTTTTCTTTTTATAGTCTTCATATTCTGTATCCAGGAGCTCAGGGACTTCACTTCCTAGCTTCTTCAGTTTCTCCTCAAAGGTTTTAAATGCTTCATCGATCCTTTTGCTCAGTTCCTCTAGGAGTTTTGTACCGTCAGCTAGCTCTACCGCTCTGCTTTTGAAATCGTCTTTAACAATACCTTCAACCAGCAGTTTCCCTTCTCCAAGACTAATACCCAGAATACTCTCTATCTTCTGAAGTTCCAGCACATGTTTCAGCATGAATTCGTTGGGGACGTCACCAGGCTTTAGCCATTGATCTTCAGGTTTATAGCTCGGGATTTTCCCATCCAGCACTCTTCCCACCATCTCAGGATTCTCCAGTGCCGCCATCACCGCAGCCAGCCCATGGAACCAGCAGCTTCCTAGCTCCTGCAGGATACGGTTCACATTATCGAGGTTTTTCTCGACTGCACCAAATGTACCCTCTCTGCTACTATTAAAACAGTGGATGAAGATTTCATTAGATGTGTCCAGACTCTTCCAATCCTTTCCTTCCTTCAGTACCTCTCTTATCTTCTTTAGATCTACTATGAAACACGCCACATGGTCTTCTGTGTCTGTTTCTGCTAGCATGATTATATGGTCTTCCCCAATTTTCCCCAAATTTCCTTCATTGATGCCAATGGACTCGAGAAGCGATGTCATGCTGCTGTAGGAGACTGTTTCTGTGCAGAGTCTGACATTTTTGAAATTTTCATCTTTTATCATTAAAAGCATCATGAGCTGGGTCTCTAGAAGAGTGCCACCGCTAAAACCAGCAGATTCTCCGGCAGTTCGGATTTTAGTTGGTTTCTCTAGTGCGGCTTTAAGGATCTCCCTGGCCTTCCCAGGTTCTGTGATGTTCTGAGGGGTTCCCTCTGGTCCCCCTTCATCCGTAATAACTATAGCTCCCTGAACCAACAGCTCCTCTAGGCTTTTGGCGGTTCCGCCGCTAAGTAGCTCATTGATCATACCGGGAAATATCTTCACCTCTGCCTTCAGACTCCCATCTTGTCCATGGGAATGGCACTCGTATGTGGTGCCAGATGGACGTCCTGTAGATCCAGGGCCACCATAGCTAATGGTTGTTTTGTAGAGCCAACTTGATGGCTCATCCATTTCTGCAGGGTCAGGAATTTTAATTTTTTCACCTTTCCGCCCGGGCTCTTTGGACAGCAATTGGTAGGAAGTAATTTTTCCCTCATTGTTATAGGTGAGATAGTAGTTGAGGCCGCTTCCTTTGGATTTTGCACATGTCCGCTGCGGCTGGCCCTCTGAAAAATCTCCCTCCTCTGTGCCACCTGCGTTAGTAATTGTCCCATAGCCATGGCGCTTTCCACCTTTCCAGTCTCCATTGTAGGTGCCGGAGAATTTGCCACCTCTGTAGTATGTCATTTTTCCCTTGCCAGAGGGCTGTCCACCGGAGAATTTCCCTGCATACTGACAGACAATCCCTGATTTGTCTTTTACCATTACTGTTCCGCTCTCTATGGCGCCATTTTCACTGAACACCACTCCATTCAACTCTATTTGTTTACCATTCACCCCCTTTAGCTCCCATTTCCCATTGCCAGCAAATGGGAATCTGTTCATAGTCCCACTGTAGGTGATGCCATCTATGGTTAGACTCACATGCTGGCCGTTGCTGTTCCAATACATATTTTTTGAAAAATATTTATTTAAATAATCCTATAATTCAGACAATAATATGCAAGATACGCGATTAATAATCAGAAAAATAAAATACCCAGGCTGGACCGTGATAAATTTAAATTATAAATAAATCGTAACAACTGGTAAAAATTATAATTTGGAATTCAGATTCTGACTTCCCGGATATTTTTCTCCTTTTTCCAAAAACACTTGCTCTAAAACTGATCTAGATCTAATTTATTTCCAGTGTCAGTGCTGGGTGGCCAGGGTGGTCCGGTTTCAGCGGGAGGATTAGATGGCAGGAGGATTTAAAATACTAGGTCGATGAGAGGATACAACAGTGTGGTGGTTGGAGGTGGCAATGCCGGGGTCGAGGCTGCAGCGGCTGTAGCCCGTATGGGCAGGACGGTAGCGCTGGTGACCTATGGTCTCGAAAACATCGGAGAGCTATCCTGTAACCCGTCTCTAGGGGGAGTCGCAAAGGGCACCATAGTTAGAGAGGTGGATGCCCTGGATGGGCTCATGGGTAGGTGCGCAGATCTCTCCGGCACACATTTCAAAATACTTAACGCCACCCGGGGACCAGCCGTTCGTTCGCCGAGGTGCCAGGTGAGTAGGTCCCTCTATAGAAGGGCGTTGAATGATTTTCTGACTCGAGAAAAAAACCTAGCTATCCTAGAGGGAGAGGTGGTGGACATAGTGGTCGAGAATGGAAGAGCGCTGGGCGTTCTGCTAGCTAGCGGAGAGATGATTTTTTCTGGTGCCGTGGTCATAGCCAGCGGCACATTTCTAAATGGAGTCGTACACGTTGGCCATAGCAGCCATGATGCCGGAAGAATGGGTGAAAAACCCTCCAGAGAGCTGGCAAGATTCTTCCGGCGGGAGGGGTTCTCCGTTGGCAGGCTGAAGACTGGCACACCAGCCCGGCTGAGGGGCTCATCCATAGATTTCTCGAGGCTAGAGGTTCAGAAAACCGATGAGCCACCCAAGCCCTTTTCCTATCTGACCGATAGAATCCTAGTACCCCAGCTAGAATGCCATATGACCCGTACGAATGGGAATACTCACAGAATCGTGGCCGAAAATCTAGGGAGGAGCGCCCTCTACGGAGGAAAGATAGTGGGCACCGGTCCAAGGTACTGCCCATCTCTGGAGGATAAGGTCGTCAAATTCCCCGGAAGGGAGGGGCACCAGATTTTTCTGGAGGCTGAGGATTTGGATGGCAGCGTCATATATCCCAATGGCATAGCCACATCCCTGCCGGAGGATGTGCAGGAGGAATTCATCCACACCATAGGGGGGCTGGAGAACTGCGAAATCTTGCGCTATGGCTATGCCATTGAGTATGACTACATCAATCCCCTGGATCTCAAACCGACGCTAGAAACTAAAAACATCAGGAATCTCTTCCTGGCTGGACAGATAAATGGGACGACGGGCTATGAGGAGGCTGCGGGCCAGGGAATTGTGGCTGGAATAAATAGCGTCGCCGGAGAGCCATTTATTCTAGACCGGGAGAGCAGCTACATCGGAGTCATGATTGACGATCTGACTAGCCGTGGCACCAGCGAACCCTACAGAATGTTTACCTCCAGAGCCGAATTCAGACTCTCTCTGAGATCAGACAATGCTGATCTGCGGCTGACCGAAATGGCCATGGCGGTGGGCTGTGTCTCCGCCGAGAGACAGCGGGCGTTCCAGGAGAGAAAATACCTTCTGGCCGGGGCAAGGGATAGGCTCCTAGCCAGAACGATCACCACCGGAGAGCTAGCTAGCCGTGGAGTCAACGTCAAAATGGATGGCAGTGTCCACACAGCCTACTCCCTTCTTGGCCACAGCGCCCTGGCACAGGGACAGCTGGAGGAAATATTCGGTGAACTGAAGGAAATCGATGGGCAAACCAGAGAATCCCTGACCATAGAGTCAATCTATGCCCCCTACCTGGAGAGACAGAGCGAAAATGCCGAGATGCTCAGGAAAGAGAGGCGGATGCTAATCCCTGTTGATTTCAACTACGATTCGGTTGGAGGACTGACAAACGAGGTGAGGGAAAAATTGAAGCTGCATCGCCCCTACAGCATAGAGGTAGCCAGCAGAATAGCCGGCATAACCCCGGCAAGTCTGGTGAATGTTATGGTGGCTCTGAAAAACTCAAAGCGAGGTGGATGAGGCCGCCGTCTCTCTCCTCACCAGGGTTCTGATACAGCCCCCATGGTCGTTTTCGCCATTCTCTTCGAAATACTGTGTTTTCCTGGTCTCCCAGTCGCTATCACTAAATTTCGGGAAGAACACATCTGCCTCCCCTCTATAGTCCACCTCCGTCAGATACATCCTGTCGACAAGCCGACGGACCATAAAAAATTCGTAGATGCTGGCTCCGCCGATGATAAATAGTTCAGGTTCACCTCTCTCCTCGGCAAAGTCTCGAGCCTCCAGAGGAGAAGCGAACAGATAGAAGCCTCTGGGAATAATGCTCCTATCTCCACTGACCACCAGATTATCCCTAGCCGGCAGGGCTCCAGCTAGAGACTGGAAGGTTTTCCTCCCCATGAGCACATGGTGCCCCTTCGTCAGATCTCTGAAGTTTTTCATATCCTCTCTTAGCCTCCAGGGGAGTCTACCCCCCAGTCCAAGTTGCCTATCCCGGCCGATGGCCGC
Organism: Rickettsiales bacterium; assembly: GCA_031287725.1. Classification (GTDB taxonomy): domain Bacteria; phylum Pseudomonadota; class Alphaproteobacteria; order Rickettsiales; family UBA1997; genus CALXRO01. Next base: position 1,347 of record JAITSP010000064.1, on the reverse strand, counting down.
CACTAGCGATGTGATCATGTTGAAAATCGTTCTGTTCCTCCGCTGCTAGAGTGTTAAAATTTTCTTGCAACGGGACAGCGGCCCTCCCGCCAGGAAAGGTAGACCGGGGCCGGGCCCCGGTCCTTTGGAAAGGAGAGCCCCGTCAAAGTCCCTGGCTAGGAGAGACTATCCTCCCCAAATTCGCCAAACTCATTGACTATGGCCTCCGCCCTTTTCAGATCCTCGGGCGTATCCACTCCCGCCGAGGATGGCCTCCCACGGTAGTCAACGATGACCACCTTGATTCTGTAGCCATTCTCGATGACTCTCAGCTGCTCAAGGCCCTCTAACTTCTCGTAGTACCCCTCTCTGAGGGTTGCGAATCTGGTGAGCATGTCGTAGCCATAGCCATAGAGGCCTATGTGCTGCAGGACAGGGGAAAATTTGCCAGCCTCTCTGTATTTTTTCTCGTCTCTGATGGCCGGGATTATATTCTTCGAAAACCAGATGGCCTCGGAGGTCTTCTGATTCATCGTCAGCGTTGTGCCCGTGAAGGGAGTGGTCTTTTTATTCTCCCTGAGCCTGTCTAGACCTTCCCAGCTTAGAACACAGGCCGGCGTTACCAGTAGTTGGCTATCCACAGTTCCGCTCTCGAAAAACTTTTCTATCATTCTGGTTATGAACCAGGGCGGCGTCAGCGGAGCATCACCCTGCAGGTTTACTATGAATTCAGGTCTATAGCTCAACTTTTTGACGGCTTCGCAGACCCTATCGGTCCCGGTTCTACAGCTATCACTGGTCATCATACAGTTTATCCCCTGACTTCCGCAGAAATCCACTATTCTCCTGTCCTCCGTAGCCACAACCACCTCACAGTCCACACCTCTGCTGGACAGCATCGCCACATCGTAGGTCCTTCTCAGCATCGGCCTACCGCAGATCTCCGCCAGGGGTTTTCCTGGAAACCTGCTTGAGGCGTAGCGCGCTGGAATCACTATAACTACCTTTGCCACAATAGAAAACTAAATTTACCTTTCCCTAGGCTACCTTTCCTTCCCAATTAGTCAAGTACGGCACTCCCTCGGAGTCGAAACAACCCCTAGACTCCAGTTCCACCTAGACCCATGACTCTGCGGGAGATGGGAGGCCAGCCTCGCCAAATCCGGGCAGCTCCCCGCGGAGATCTTTCATAATAGTTCTTTACTTCCCTTGTCCTTTCTAGGAAAACCAGAATCCATCTCGTCCCCTATCCTGCGGAGTTTATTCGAAAAGATGCTCTGCGCCAGTCGTTTCACCAGTCCAAAGAAGTTCTGCAGACCCCCTAGAACAAATTTTAGCGCTCTCTGGAGTTTGCCTCTCTGTCGAACG
>JAITSP010000096.1 GCA_031287725.1 Rickettsiales bacterium | reverse complement strand
TAGAATAGAGATAGGGTCAGTATCTCTCGAGACTTAAAAATAGGTCTAGAGAAAATAAAAAGTCTGGCTGAGTTTCTAGGTTTTCTCTTCTTCTAAAACATACAAGATAAAAAACCTAGGTTTTCTCCGGAGTATTTCCAGTTTTCATTTTTTTCCTTCACCATTCTTCCCGTCCGCCGTTATTCTTACTTTTTCTCCAGAGGCTGTTTACCCAAACTCAATTTGGCCCCACCACAAATAGGGTTTTCCTGGGTTTCCCTTCGTGGGGAGGCTAGGCAGTGGTGGAGACAGAGAGATGCCAAAATAATAGCGCTAGATCTAGCCCAATTTGCAGGGGGCCTGACAGTGAGAATCTATACAGGTGTCCCAAACACCATAACGCGGAAACGGCAGACAACGTTGTGTAGGGTTGTTCCGAAAAACCATTGGTCTTTGGTATTTTTGTAGTTATTCTCCATGAAACAACATTAATGTATAATAATGGTAATTCCAAACTATCAAGAATTCATGAATCCAGTTCTCAAAATATACGCAGAATTGGGAACAGAAACGAAAACAAGAGATATCGAAACTAAGGCAGCGGATGCCATGGGAGTATCGCCAGAGGACCGTCTAGTTGTAATCAAAAGCGCTATTAACTCCGTTGTTTTTTCCCGTGCTCATTGGGCGAGTTATTACATGTATGCCACTGGTTTACTCGAAAGACCTCGTCGCGGTTTCTATAAAATAACAGCCGAAGGATTGAAAGTTATTTAGAACTGGGGAAACTGTTAATGATAAATATCCCATGAAGTACAGGTCTTTGTGGAATTTTTGGAACGCTCCGCCTCAAAAATAAAAGAAGACAGAGCTCCCGAAATAATCGAACAGGAAGACCCCGAAACCCGCATAGAACGTGCAATAGAGGGAATGGAAGCCGTTCTTGTGGACGAGATTCTCACTTCCCTCAAAAATATACATCCGAAGAAGTTCGAACAGGTAGTTGTTGATTTGATGGTTGCCATGAACTACGGTGTTGGTAAAACAACGCAATATGTCGTCGATGGTGGAATCGACGGGATTATCGACGAGGACGAACTTGGCCTCTCGAAGATTTATTTGCAGGCTAAACGCTATTCCGACGGCAAGGTTCAGGAAAAGGAAATGCGTAATTTTATGGGAGCACTGGCGGACAAACCCGTAGGCAAGGGTGTATTCATAACAACAAGTATTTTTAGTGATAAAGCTATAAATATGGCTCATAATTCAAAACACCACGTTGTCCGCCCTGTGGATGGACGAGAACTTGCTGAACTAATGATAAAGCATAATCTTGGTGTCCGATTGAAAAAAGGCTACGAGGTTAAGGAAATCGACAATTCGTTTTTCGAAGAATAGGAGTAAATTTACTCCCCTCCTTCCCACCGGCTACGGAAAACACTGCGTCTCCGCACCTTCCCACTATACTAGCCATTCATCCCCTCGGTAGGAACTTTTTAACACACTAGCACCGTTTCCTCCCATGAAATACTCTATCGCGCTCCTGCCAGTTTAGTCCCGCCATAAACCAGACTTCTCCTAGGTTTCTCTTCCCGGAGAAGCTGGGCGGCTGCTGGAGAAATATTAAAACAACGCCACATTCAGTCTAATGTGCAGCGGATCCCTAGTGGGCCCCCTCTGTTGACATTCCAAAAATCGGAGATAATATTATTATTATAAATAACAAGACAAATAATGAATAAAAATCAAAAAACAGTGGCGGGCTCCCTAGGGGCGCGCTGGGCGACCCCAGAGGAAATCAGAGACGCGGGCCTTTCCGGGAATAGAGGTTTTCTGCTGGGTTCCCAGAATGGCAGCTATATAGTTGATTCTTCCTAACGGAATGTGCTGCTGCTGCACCCACTGGGCCATGGCAAGGGGGTGAGCATGGTGATTCCGAATCTACTGTTCTGGGATGAGTCTGTGATTATCCAGGACTACAAAGCTGAAAACTATAGACTGACCAGTGGCTATAGAAAAAATGTCCTGGGCCAAAAAGTATTCCTGTGGGATCCGGCCGGCAGGGGTGAATTTACCCACCACTACAATCCTCTGGATCACCTGAAGAGCAAAAATTTGACCTCTAGCGCTGACGAAATCCAAAAAATTGTCCAGACGCTGGTACCAGCCGATAGCACTGGAGCTAATGACGTTAGATTGCTAGTGGCTGCTCTGATATCCTGTGTCATTGCGGATGAGACCAGGAGTGCCACGCTGGGTGAGGTGCTGAGAATTCTCTCGGTCAGTGATCTGGATAGGTACCTAGAATCCATGTCCCCTAGGCTAGCCAGCGGGCTAGAGTGGTTTGGCCAGCTGAAGATAGGAGCTTTTTTAGCTAGGACTCCCGGGGAGAAGAGGGCGATAGTGAATTTAGCCATTGCTGCGCTGGATCTATGGTCCGACCCGGAGATCAACAGAGCCACTTCGGAGAGTGACTTCAGCCTGGAGGACTTTAGTGGGCATAGAAGTACTCTCTATGTTGCAGTTCATCCATCCGATAGCACTAGGCTAAGGCCCCTTCTACAGATTTTCTACCAGCAGTGCATCTCTGCTCTGACCCTGAGAATTGAAGATCTAAAGGATCCACCGCCGGACAGGGTGGGAGTACTAATGCTGTTGGATGAATTTGGAGCTCTGGGCAAAATGGTCTCTATGGAGAATGTCCCCAAATATTCCCGCGGCTACAGGCTAAAAATTTGTTCGCTGGTGCATAGTTTGGACGATCTAGAAAATACCTGTGGCGATGGAAAGGTAACTTCAGCCCTGGATGGCTACTCGGTCATAGTGGCCTGCTGTACAAATGACCGCCGCACTGCCGGTTTCCTTTCAGAACTGCTAGGGGATAGGATAGTGACCCGTGCCGATGGCAGTCGACTACAGGAACCGCTCCTGCTACCACAGGAGATTGCCAACCTAGGAATGCAGAGGGAATTGATAGTCTTTGAGTCCCTAGCCATAGGGTGCGATAAAATCGCCTACTACAAGGATCCGAAGTTCTCTGGAAAGGTACTAGAGCCGGCACATAGCTAGATGAAGCTATAGCTAGCCGGGTGGCCGAACTGCCTCCAGCCCCCCTCTGGGGGGCTGGAGGTTCTGGAACTGGTCATCAGAATAATTAACTCTAGGGAGCTATGCTAGGACACCCTTTCAGAGTAGGCCGTCACAGCACCGGTGCCATCGGCTGGAGCCAGAGGTGTGCGAGGGGGATACCCTTTCCTACAGTCCATGCCCTTCTCTCTATGAGTTTCCTGATAGACACGAATCTATTTTTTGGGTTTAAATGCTTTTGACAACTCCATAGAGTATCCATTGTCACCATTGTCAAATTCTGTCCCATGCTCCGTCTCAAACTCCTCCTCAAGGACCAATCCGTTTCCAAGGAACACCGTTTTCTCTATTTCATGCCTACCGAACGGACATTCTCCATCACCATTTTTCAATACTTCCACATTTCCGTTATACAGAATGTGCACCCTGTCTCCCTCTGCTCCTAGCTTTATTTCTACATTGAGAGTATCGCCATTCACCTTTGTCCTATAGTTCCCTATGTACAGCAGTAGGTCATCCTTGGCGATGGGAAGATTCAGGCACATATTGCCTATGCACATGAAACGCTGGGAACCGTAGATCCCCTTCAGCAACTCGACGGGATTCTGCACTCCTATCTTTTCCATTTCGTCAGAAAACCGCTCACCAAATTGGATTCCAGTTTCGTAGGATCCATCCAGGAGGCCAGTAATCAAAAGTGTATTTTCGGCAGCATCCTTCAGTTGAGCGTATGTGGTGTTGATACGGTCAGGGTTCCTATCTAGAACGAGACTATAGCCGTTTGATAGAATAAACCTGTAGAATGCATTATCTCCCCCGATCTTACTAAGTTTAACGTTTAAAACCTTCTCTAATTTTGAAAGATCCTCCTCCTTTTTTTCCTTTACTCTTTCTCTTTCCTCTATTTTCTCTAAAATATCCACAAGAAACACCCTTTCAACCTCTGTACCATTTTTGAAGGCATATGTACCTTTAGACTCGATCCCTGAACCTCCACGGAAGCTATCTCCATTGCTAAATTCAAGTAACGTTGATCCATATGGTGTACGATAGTATCTCACATTGCCATAGTCCTTTGTACTCTCACTGCTTATATTGTATGTATAGTCTTCCCCCAGCTCTAGGAAGCCTTCGCTGTCTCTCCTAGGCATAAGGAGATGTTTGTTCTCGTCAGGTCCAGAATTTGCTCTGAATCCAACCTCATCCGTGGTCGGCTGCTTGAGGACGCTGATAAGGAACTCCCAAGCTCTAGCCATCAGACCGATTACTCCTCTTCCCTTGGCCGCTCTCTCTTTTTCTTTTTCTTTTTCCTCCTCCTTTTCCTTGGCTATCATCGTCTCTTCAGTTATTTTACTTACGCTGATAAGGAACTCCCAAGCTCTAGCCATCAGACCGATTACTCCTCTTTCCTCGGCCGCTCTCTCTTCTTCCTTTTCCTCCTCCTTTTCCTTGGCTATCATCGTCTCTTCAGTTATTTTACTTTCTTCAACCATTTCCTCCTCTTCGGCCGCTCTCTTTTCCTCTTCCAAATTTTCCCCAACCACTCCTTTTTTCTCGCTCTCCGGCTTCACCCCAGGGGCCACAGTTCCTCCAATTTCTGGACTAGCGGCACAGGTGGCAGCTGACTTGGCATTGAAACTCCACTCACAGCCCCCCTGTTTCGCGGAAACAGTGGCACCAGCCTCTCCGGCAGAGACAGTAAAACAAAAAACGACGGAAACGAAAAGTGTCAAAACACCCTGCTTCGATAATTTATTATTAGAAATAGACATTTTAATACAACCAAAATATACTCTTCCGAAATGATAGAGGAAAAAATGTTTGGAGTCAAGAGGTCTGTACAGGTCCATAGCATATAGAGAAATTCATCTCACTCTGGTCAGAGATAGGTTTTTACTCCTCCCAGCTAATTCAACCCAAAGTTGCTAGGGAGTATCCTAGAAAATAACCTGGGAATATTCTAGAGAATATCTTAGAGTGTATCTTGGGAATATCCTGGGAAACAGTTCGGAAATAGCCCAGAGAATAGACATCTTAGAAAATATTCCAGCCAACATTTCGACGCGTAGTTTGGGAAACACTCTGGAAATCATCTAGGAAACACTGAAATCGTCTAGGAAACACTCTAGAAACACTCTAGACTAAAGAAAGGAGTACTCTGGAAAAAGAGCTAGGTTTTTTATCTTGTATGTTTTAGAAGAAGAGAAAACCTAGAAACTCAGCCAGACTTTTTATTTTCTCTAGACCTATTTTTAAGTCTCGAGAGATACTGACCCTATCTCTATTCTA
>JAITSP010000019.1 GCA_031287725.1 Rickettsiales bacterium | reverse complement strand
ATACAGATACAATAACTATAGACCCCATTCGAAGCTTGATTTCAAAACTCCCATGGAGTATTATTTATCTCTGAACAGAGTGGGGTGAATTTGTCTCATATGTTATGGACCTGTACAAGAAAACAAACAAACTTGACAAGTACTAATTTTAGTGCTATAATGTGATCAGCTACAGAATATAGGAAGGAGAATTTGTAATGTTTACAGATATTTGCGTAAAAGGTATTTCCATTAACATGGGTATAGTGGTGCCATGTGTTGCCTATAGAAGCAAAATTGGATCAATTCTCTACTACGGCTACCGATGCTAGTCGGTACATATTCTCTCTAAAAAATTGTGTTTTAGGCATTTTTTGCAGAACGCAGCCTGCGTTGTGCGGCGGTTTCCGTAGACGCGCAGGATCTTAAAATTCATTCGAATATATTTTAAAATTATATGTAAGGAGTATTACTATGACTAATAGTACAGAATCTACCATACGCTTTTTTTCAGGCGAAAACATTCCGCTGGAAATGCACAAAGTCCGTATGGTCCAGCGCATCAGTCTTTTGCCGCTGGAAAATCGCCGGAGGGCCATCGAAGAGGCCCACTGCAATACGTTTTTGCTGGCTAATAGAGATGTTTTTCTAGACATGCTCACAGACAGTGGTGTAAATGCCATGAGTGAAAAGCAATATGCCGCTATGATGATGGCGGACGACAGCTATGCCGGATCTGAGACCTTTTATCGTCTCAGGCAGTCGATCACCGATGTGTTCGGAGCAAAACATTTTCTCCCAGCACACCAGGGGCGTGCCTGCGAAAACATCATTGCCAATGCCTTCGTCAGACCTGGCACTGTCACCATCATGAATTATCATTTTACTACCACTAAGGCACATATTTTGAGACTCGGTGGATCTGTAAGGGAGGTTATCGTTGACGAGGCTATGAATACAGCCAGCGATTGCCCATTCAAAGGAAATTTTGACATGCAAAAGTTGCAGGAGGCGGTTGATGGGGCCGGCGTTGACAATGTTGCCTTTGTGCGCATCGAGGCTGGCACAAATTTAATTGGTGGACAGCCCATATCTCTAGCAAACATGCGTGAGGTGTCAAAATTTTGCAGAACTCGCGGAATTTTGCTGATTTTAGATGCTAGTCTTCTGGCGGATAACCTGTTTTTTATAAAAACCCGCGAGGCTGAATGTAAAAACCGCACGCTGCAAGACATTGTCAGGGAAATATCGTCTCTCATGGATATTACCTACTTTTCCGGAAGAAAACTGGGCTGTGCACGGGGTGGCGGCATCATAACCTCCAGCGACGAGTATTTTCGTAGAATGCGTCCGCTCGTCACCCTATTCGAAGGGTTTCTAACCTACGGTGGAATGTCAGTCCGTGAAATGGAGGCGATGGCCGTCGGCATTCGGGAGACCCTAGACATTAATGTTATTAATCAGACACCACTATTTATCGAAGCCCTGGGAAACGCTCTAGCGGAGAAGGGTGTGCCGACGGTCACACCGTTAGGTGGTCTAGGCTGCCACATTGACGCCACTCGCTTTGTGGATCATATCCCCCAGGATCAGTATCCAGCCGGAGCGCTGGCTGTAGCCATCTACCTGGCCGGAGGCATACGCTCCATGGAAAGAGGTACTCTCTCCGAACAGCGAAATCCGGACGGCTCAGAGCATCTCTCCTCTATGGAATTGGTGCGTCTGGCGATACCGAAGAGGGTTTTTACACTTTCCCATATGAAATTTGTTTCCGACCGCATCGGATGGCTATACAAAAACAGACATCTAATTGGAGGGCTAGAATTCACAGATGAGCCGGAAGCACTACGATTTTTCTTCGGAGAACTGCAACCTGTCGGCGATTGGCTAGATCGACTGTCCCATAGATTTATCACGGATATGCCATCGGGCCTATAGCATAGGGCTGTGCCCGGATTTTTCGAACTTTTTTGCAAATTACCTTTCTGTGAAAAGGGGAGAAACATTCGGGCACAGGCCGATATGTTGGGTGGGAGACTCGAGCTCTCAGAAATATCAAACCTAATATGCTGCAATAGACCTTTCTAGACTAACTCTGATCCGAGATGACTGGCCGATGGGTCCGGGGTGCTTCTAGCCGAACTGGCCGATAGCTCCTTTGGGCTATTTCATGTAGTCGGCAAACTTTGATGATTCGGCGCTGTAGTAGAGTTCAATGTTCCCTATGGGCCCATTTCGATGTTTTGCGATGATGACTTCAGACTTATTTCTCAGCTGCTCCATGTTTATCTGCCATTGCTTTAGCTTTTCCGTCTGGTCAGTGCTTGGTTTTTTCCTCTCTTCGTAGTAGGATTCTCTAAATACGAACATAACTATGTCAGCATCCTGTTCTATGGAGCCAGACTCCCTCAGATCTGATAGCTGTGGTTTTTTATCCTCCCGCTGTTCGACCAGTCTAGAGAGCTGGGAAAGTGCCATAAGGGGGATGTTAAATTCTTTAGCAATGGCCTTAAGGCCCTGGGTTATTTCGGAAATTTCCAGTACCCTGTTGTTTCTAGAGCTATCATTGACACCCCGGATGAGTTGGAGGTAGTCTACAACCACAAAGCCGGCATTTTCCTGCTTCATGAGCCTCCGCACCCTTGTCCTGATGGAGGATATGGTAAGAGCTGGAGTATCGTCTATGAACAGCGGAGCCTTAGATATTTTATCCGATTTTTCAACTATTCTACCGAATTCTCTCTCGTTTATATCCCCCTTTCTGAATTTATCTGTATTTAGACCAGTTTCTAGAGATAGGATTTTTGCGCTGATCTGGCTGACAGGCATCTCCAGAGAAAAAAAACCGACAGATTTTCTGGGGGAGCCACTGGTCTCAGCCTCCTCTCTGAATTCCTGGGCTACGTTGTAGGCTACATTTATGGCTAGCGTTGTCTTACCCATGGAGGGCCTCCCGGCCAAGATGATCAGGTCTGATTTCTGAAAACCACTCAACATCCTGTCGAGATCCATAAAGCCAGATGATATGCCACTTATGTGGCTATCCCTCTGCTTAGCTAGCTTTATGTTCTGGATAGTCTCTGCCAGACTATCAGCCATGCCAAGAAAACCTCTGTTATACTCAATTTTATTACTCAGGTCGAATAGTTTTTTCTCTGCCAGCTCTATCTGGTCCCGGGCACTGTCGACGTGCGCATCGTTGGCGTGGACTGTGCTGACTATTTCCTCTCCTATGATGGCCAACTTTCTCCGGATGGCGAGATCCTGGATCAGTTTGGCGTAGCTCACAATGTCCACTATGCCGCTGCTCGTACTTAGGAGGATTGACAGATAGTTACTGCCCCCTACCACCTTTAGAATCTCGTTGTCATCGAAGAAGTTCTTAAGGGTCACGCTGTCGGCCACGATGGTTGATTTTTGGATTACCTTTGCTAGATAGCTGTACAGCTCTCTGTGGGCCAGCTCGTAGAAGCAGTCTTCCTGCAGGTATTCACTGATTTTTCCGTAATAGTCATTGTTCGCTATTACCTTACCGAGGATGATCTGCTCAGCCTCAATGTTATAGAGTCCTCTAAAATCTGAATTATTCTGCATAGCCTCGCACCCCTCTGACCACCAATACCCTGAATACTCTGAACTATAGATCCAAAGATCCAAAATACTAGTGTCTCTATTTTAACTAGATCTCTAGGGGTTCGACACAGATTATCCCCCCTTTCTGTTTTTATTCTATGGCCAATTATAGCATAGGCCCCGCTGCAAACCAGGTTTCTCCTGGGTTTCTCTTTCTGAGAAGCTAGACAGATGGTAAAAAATACTAGACCTGTTTCCAAGAAATCCCCAGATCACTAGGATAGTGAACTATTGGTCTGGCCAGGGTGAGGTTCTCGGGTCTAGGTCCAGATATCTATCTATAGCCATAGCCGCCAGCTCTTTTCTAGCACTCTTCTAGCTCCACCATCCGTTGTTCCTGGGATTTTCCATTAGTTCTAGAATTTCCTCCTCGCTGAGGCCGGTATATTTAGCTATAGAGGGCAGCGAAACGCTATCTCTCAGCATTGCCAGGGCGGTTTCTAGTTTACCCTTCTCCATACCCTTCTCCATACCCTTCTTCATACCTTCCCTTCTGCCCTTCCTGATACCCTTCTTCATACCTTCAGCTAGGTCGAACTTACGGTCCACCAGCTGTCTCCACTCATCCCAGCTCCTCACGAGGTCTCTGTCTCTACCCCTCTCTGCTAGCTCTGCCATAGCGCTCTTCTAGCCCCACCATCCGTTGTTCCTGGGTTTTTCCATTAGTTCTAGAATTTCACTCTCGCTGAGGCCGGTGCATTTGGCTATGGTTGGCATC
>JAITSP010000080.1 GCA_031287725.1 Rickettsiales bacterium | reverse complement strand
TTTATCTTCCTCTTCTGCATTCTCATTCTCATTCTCATTCTCATTATCCTTCTCATACTCCTTCTCCTTCTCCTTCTCCTTCTCCTTCTCCTTCTCCTTCTCCTTCTCCTTCTCCTTCTCCTTCTCCTTCTCTTTCTCTTTCTCCTTCTCCTTCTCTTTTTCCTTCTCCTTCTCCTTATCCTTCTCCTTATCCTTATCCTTCTCCTTCTCCTTCTCCTTCTCCTTATCCTTATCCTTCTCTTTCTCCTTCTCCTTCTCCTTCTCTTTCTCTTTCTCTTTCTCCTTCTCTTTTTCCTTCTCTTTTTCCTTCTCTTTCTCTTTCTCTTTCTCTTTCTCTTTCTCTTTCTCTTTTTCCTTCTCCTTCTCCTCCTCCTTATCCTTATCCTTCTCTTTCTCCTTCTCTTTCTCCTTCTCTTTCTCTTTCTCCTCTTTCTTTCTCTCTTCCTCCTTCCTCTTTTTCTCCTCCTTCTTTCTCTTCTCCTCTTTCTTTCTCTTCTCCTCATTCCTCTTTTTCTCCTCTTACTCCTCTTTCTCCCTTTCGCCTCTTATATTTTTTATCTCCGCCTCTTTCTTCTCCTTCTTCTCCTTTCTCTCATTCTCCTCTTCTATTTCTCTCTCCTTCTCCTCTTTCTCTTTCCCCTCTTTCTTCCCTTTCTTCCTTTCGCTTCTTATATTTTTTATCTCCGCCTCTTTCTTCTCCTTCTTCTCCTTTCTCTCATTCTCCTCTTCTATTTCTCTCTCCTTCTCCTCTCTAGCCTTGTCTTCCTCCTCCTTTCCCTTCCTCTCCTCTTCTATTTCTCTCTCCTCAACTTTTCGTCCGGGGTTCCCAACCATTTTCTCCAGCCAATCTGGAACCACCACATTCCCGGGCTGTGAAATTTTCCTGAGCAGCCCATAGTAGCCGTTAGCCAACTTCAGCATCGGACTATCGGCTGGTGAGATAGATTTAGCTACAGCAGAGAAGAATGGGGACAGCAAACTAAACGAACTGTCAAAGTCCAGCATCCCAACGATCACCCCAGCCAAATAGGATCCAAAGGTAACAGAAAGCTTCAAGGCCCGGTCACCTGCCACCGGATTTCCCTCCGTCGCCGCCTCCAGGTTCACTCCCACAGTAACAATGAGCAACAGTAGAGACCCTACAAGGTCACTAGCCTCCCAGACAAACGTCAAAATAAGGTCATCCCCATTCCCCGGAGAGCCAATTTTTTTTCTAATCCCCCTAGCCAGAGCTAGTAATAGTTCAGACAAATATTCGGGATTCTCAAATCTCGAGGGGCTACCCAGAGAGCTAGAGCTAGAGGTACTCCTGGTCAGACCAGCGGACCGGTTGGCTAGATATTCAAAAACACCTCCAAGACAAATTTCAATGAAATCGCGGTAATTTTTGGGGTCTCCCAGAATACCTATAGCATTGCCGTCATAGAGCCATTCAATCGCTAGAGCGATAGCCAGAGGGCTAAACCCATTTAGCCAGCTGGCTAGATCACGGTGAGATAGTCCTGAGGGGGTTTGCCCGCCGGAATCCAGCAGCCTCATAACTCTATTGAATTCAATTAAATTTCCCCTGATGCGCTCCGAACTGTCTCCAGAGGTCAATCTAGAGACAGCCATATCTAAAATTCTCCCAAGGTTAGCGATCTTCCTAGAGCTAATGTAATTTATCAGAGAACCAACCGGACAGTCAGAATATTCTTCGGGAACATCCGTCGAAACCAACATTTTCGGCATCTCTGGGCTGTTGGCGGGACCGTTCCTATTAATATGATCGGTCACTATGGCAGCCAGCGTCCACAGTACCCTGCTGTTATAGTGCCCGAATACAAATTTTACCCTATAGAATCTAAGTTCCAGAATAGGAAGTGCATCCTCCAGCCACTTCGGTCCAGTGTCCAGGGTACCAAGTTCATCCCTGTAGAGCCTAAAAAATTCTACGTAGGAGTTACAAATCATATTGGCAATGTCAGACAAGAGAGAGCCAGAGGCATCAAATAGAGTCGATTTCACCTGGCCAGCAATGGTAATCCTGGTATCATCCTGGATTAAATCCTGGAGGATTTCCACTATTTCCCTGAGAGAAATCACTATGTGACTAAAACTCAGCATAATATTCATGAACCGTCGACCATCCGGGCTATTCTCTCTATCGCGGAGACTATGGTCTATAGAGTCCTCCAGACTCCGGAATTCATTGTCTAGAGCCATCACCACGGCCTCGCAGTTATTACCTGGCGAACCATATGGGTACAATTTTGATAGCAGCTCCCGCTGCGACATTAGTTTTGTCAACGCTTCAGCAGTGGCCAGTTGCATACTTGCAAAATAGATTACAAGTCCAGGAGACAGAACGCCAGGACCCCGCGCTCCACCTGTCGCTCTGAGGGAGTCTCTGAGGGCGCCAACATATCTGGGCCAGCCAGCCAGGGAATCCTCGGCAGCGCCAGGACCAGCAGATCCTCCGGAACCCGGGATTTTCGAAGAAACAGAGTACATATCTTTCTTTCCCAGAGATTTTATCTCCCAACCCGAGGGTAGCGCACCCAGAGCACAGATTCTTTCGAATATCTTTTCGACCTCCTGGTCCTGTCCCAGAACTCTGATAAAACTATAGTAGGCACCAAGCATAGCCATAGTCATAATCCGTAGACTGGAAGTAGTATGCATCCCTCCAGGAGCCAGTAGATCCAGAGAAATGTCGCTAATATTCTCCACCAGGAACATCAGCTCCAGCAGGTCCGGCTCCAGCGAACCCGAGATCAGCATTTCCTCCAGATAGCTAAGTCTATGGATAATTCTATAGGATTGCTCCATCGAAGTTGACACACCTTCCCGGGGATGATTCATGTTACTGAAGCTAATTATGAATATGACCTCAAGCATTTCACCTAGCAATGCAATCTGCTCGTTCAGAGCCTCTTCCTTGTTCTTGGCAAAGGCAATTTTTTTCAAAAACCTCAAAATGAGGACTAGTCTTCCACCACCGTTCATCAGAATAGGACCTAAGCCCAGACAGGCACCAGAATCCGTAATTTTAATTTTTCTGGCGATTTTTTCACCCACCGCCACTCTCCCGGACAAACTAGAGCATGCCAACGCAAGCATCTCCAGTGGTATCCAGGATTTCTCCAGCCCCAAAATAGTGGCGAGGAATAGGTAGCCACTCACTACATTGTGGAAATCCCTAGCCAGAACATCAGGATTTTTTAATCCAGATGACATTAGATCGCGGACGAGACTGGCAGCTTCCAGAACCAACAGCTCTAGTCCCTTCGAAGGTAGATCGTAGCGACCGAACATCACCATCTCCCCTATTTTTTGAAACCTCTCCGGCAGATCGGAGACAAACTTCCCTTCTCCGGCGGCTAGTTTGGGTAGCAGCTCCCTAGCCAGAACCGAGAGCAGACTGCCAAAGCGGACCGCGAAGGTGGGAATCAGCTGGGAGAAAATTGTTAAATCGTAGTTCACGGAGATAGCACTTCTATTCTTCATCGTCGCGACGATGTTCCCCAGGAAAACAATTGTCCTAGCAGTGATAAGCTCTTCATAGAAGCTCAGCATCATAATCCCTGAATCTCCGCGGATTTGGAAGGACATGGGGCTGACCCCAGAGCTGCTAGCCACCTTGACCTTTCCCTTTCCGACCAAAACTCCGGACAGAGCATCAGACAAAAGCCCCAGCACCCTAGTAATCCAGTCAAAGCTATAGACATTGTAGCTATGCCTCACAGCTAGCCCGGCAAAGGTGCGGTATATTTTGAGCGCAGTCTCAATGGCTAGGTACAGATTTCTAGAGGAACTCGCCCCAGACACCAGCAGAACACTGGCGATTTCACTGGACTCCAGTAGAATTAGGCTCATCTCACTGGTCGTGGGCCTAGACCAGCTGTAGACCAACATCTCTCCCAGCCCTCGGAGTCTGGCAAGCAGGCTAGTGCCCTCCACCACTCTCTCCCCGGCGTCGGCTGCTGGGCCTAGCTCTTCCCAGAGAATCATGAACACGTTTCTAAAGGCTTTCGCCAGAGGGGCCAGCAGCGTCTCCGAAAATTTTATTTTTCCGCTCTCCGGAACTTTTCCATCTACCAGAATTTCTTCGTTTGTAACAATGTTTTCCAGAAGTTTCAGCATCACAAAAACAATGGATCCCCCTCTACCCTTGGTCAGGACAATTCCAGAACTCGTGACAATGTGAGAAACCGACCTAAGCGGATACCTCCTGTATGGCTCGTCGGTCTCGAATGGAGAGAGATAGCTATAGCTCGTCGGCAACCCTCCCTCGAGCTGGTTGCGAAAACTATCTAGCACCATATTCTGGAGGTCCGATCCATGGGGAATATAGGCCTCAACAAAAGTCCTGTAGTGGTCGCCTAGCACCCAGATAGCCTGAATAACGAGTCCTAAAATATTGGAAACATCCTTCGCCAGACTCTCGGTGATCCCGGCGGCGTGATCAATGATCTCGGGGGTCCACTTTTCGGAATCTCCGCTATCCAAAATGTCTCCGGATGTCTGGGGGGTGATAGCAGAGATATATTCATCGGCGCCCCCGGCCATCACCTTCTTTATCTTGGGGGAATAGAGCGCCTGGACTAGCCCCATCACCAGCGAAATATATTCATCGGCGCCCCCGGCCATCAACTTCTTTACCTCGGGGGAATAGAGCGCCTGGACTAGCCCCGTCACCAGCGAAGCTAGCCAATTCCCACTGTATGCACAACCGGGCTGCATTATTAGGTTTCTGACGTCTCTGGCACCGCCTAGCAGCCCACCCAGCACCGTATCTAGCAGCTTATAGAGCAGTTTGGCTAGCAGTTTATCAATTTCCTCCAACCCAGATTCTAGTCGAAATATTTCCTTATTAACAAGGTGGTTGTACTTAAAATTAATGAGGCTGAATAGACTCGAAATGGCAAGGGCCAGCGGCCCAACTCCAGGACCAAAACTCTGAGTACCTTTTCCGTCACTCTCATTATTAATGACCATCCCCAGAAGAACGACGAGCTGCTCTTCAAGCTTTTTGTCGCTTGGCGCAAATCCTTTCAGCTGGCTGGCTGCCAGAGCAACCCCACCCCCGGGGTTTCCCAGAGGGACAACCGTTAAAAGAACCGAAGCAAATAAAATTTCCAAAAATCTCATTCTCATATTTTCCTTTCTCCCTAGCCGCCCTCTGGGGGACCCCAGCCTGGCGCTATTCGTATTATTAAAGATCCGACGCCCAGCTAGCGCGTCCGATGAACAATTTCGGTGCACCCGAGAAGATTCGAACTTCCAACCGTCAGGTCCGCAACCTGGTACTCTATCCATTGAGCTACGGGTACTCAAAACACCGACTATGGCCCTCCGTTCCAGACTTCCCTAGCTCCTAGGGAGCCTTCCGAGCCTTTGCACCACAGAAGGGATGGATTGATGTCACTAAGACCTTGTATGTAAAGTGGGCGCCACATGCTACGGCCACGGCCATAGTAGGGGCGGCTCCCGTGCTTATTAAAAAGGAGTCTCTGGGATTCATACGGACCCTGTCCTCTAGCGCAGTGCACCAGATATACTACAGCAGCAAAATATTATTTTCAATGGTTTTGATATTCCCCCTCAGCTCCTCTGCAAAATTGCTCACAAGCAGTGCTGTCTCGCTTTCAGCCCCTCCGCCAGAGGCAGATTCGCCGCCAATGGATTTATTGTTCAGCTCTATTTTCCTGATTATACCTATGGCAACCAGAGATTCTTTAATTTTCGTAGAATTTTTCTCCTGGAGGTAGCCCCCTATAGACTTCAGCACGCTGAAGAGCGCAACATCCACATTCCCCTGGTCTATGCTCTGGAGTTTTATCTCAGTCTTTATCAGCAGGAAAAATAGTAATATGTTCTCATCCACATTTCCGCAGCTTATTATTAGCCTATTGTACTCAACGTTCAATTCCCTGGCCGTGGCCAGGATGAGTTCCCTCTCAGACTCGTTGCTATAGCCAATGGAAGCCTTGATGGTACCCACACTCAGTTCAACCCTCTGCATCTCTACCCCTAGTCAATTTTTTGCAGTATATCATTGTAGTTGTCCAGCAACTGTATAAAATACTCCTTAAGCTCAAGGACTTTTTCATTTTTGCTCTGAATCTCCCGGGTCAGAGCTTCTATGGTGGCCAACTGAGCCATGCTAATGGTCTCGAGGTCACCATTTCTCTTCCTCAGGGCCTCTAGGTCGGTCACCAGACTGGAATTCTGCGTTTCCAGGGCTCTTTTCTCCGCCATAAGGTCCTTTTTGTCGTTCTCCAGAGAATCCAGCAGAGTTCTACTGTCCCTCAGTGTTTTTTCCTTCTCCTCCAGCTCCAGAGCTATTATTTTGAAGGCAGTCATGTCTTTACCGCTAATTCTACCCCCCTCCTCACTTTCTCTCCTAAGCTCTCTGATATTTTTCCTGAGGTTCTCCATGTTTAGCTCCTTTTTCAGAAGAACCCTAAGAAGTTTATTGTTTTTCCTCAGACCCCGCAGCTCCTCCAGCACAGAGACAATTCTCAGGACACCTTTCCCCAGAGCGCCGAGCCTCTCTCTGAGGCCACTGTTTTCTCCACCCAGCTGGTAGATTTTCCTATTCTTCTGCTGGACAACCTCTCTGGCAACGGTAGCCAGAGAATCCAGAGAATTAATAATTACCGATTTCTGCTCTTCTAGCAGAACCCTCAGATTATCTATATACATCCGCAGTCCTAGTCTTTGGGCTCTCTAAAGTCTCCTCATAGTCACCGCTCATAGTTTCGACGGAATGTTGATTATTATTATGATGCCAATACTCTATTGCTAGACGCTAGGTTACATACATTTATTGATAAAATCAACCTGGTTCGCTAGACATTTAAAGAATTACTTTAGAAGATATGGAAAAGATAGAGAACACCATAGTCAATGACCTAAACATCGCTCCCCTTAGCATTGATGGCCAACAGAATAGCATCAATCCCGATCTAATCCCCTACGCCTGCTACTATAATGACCATACGCTGATAACGCAGAACGGAGAAATGCTGCAGACCATAAAGATCCCATCCTTCGTATCCAACCGAGGAGAGGCAAATTTCTACCTGCTGCGTGAGAACCTGAACAAAAGCTTTGTAAAAAACGCAAAGAATCACAATCTGAGCTTCTGGTTCCAGACTGTCAGAAAATCGGTGGATCTGATACCGAGGAACCAGAACTACGAGTCCTACACTCCGAAATTCGTCATAGACAGGTGGAACAAGCACTACAACTGGGCTAACCAGTTCGCAAATGAAATTTACATAACTCTGGTGTTTTCACCGGAGCCAGGAACGGTGTCTAAAATCCTCGAGTTCATCGAGGCCATAAATTTTTCCATGCTGCAGAAATCGAGAAACAAGGATTTCGAAAAATCCTACTCTATAGTGGCCGGGGTGTCCAAGGGCATGCTCGCCGATCTCAGAGACTACGGGGCAAGGCTACTGAAGATAGTGAAAAAAGGCAGCACCTACTACTCCGAGCATCTAAAATTTTTCTCTCTGCTGATCAATGGCGTTTACGAAAACCTAGGGCTACCGACAAACGAGCTGTCCCATTCACTTATCAACAAAAAAATAGCCTACGGAAAGAATCTCATGCAGGTGTATGACAAAAATAGCTCGCTCTACTCGGCCATAGTGTCTCTAAAATATTCCACTCTCCTCCCCCCATCGCAGCTGGACAAAATAATACAGCTGGACCAGGAAATGGTCCTAAGCCAGTCCCTCAGCTTCGTCAACAGCAAACCCGTCAACGATGAGATGCTGAAATACTTCGAGATTCTTTCGCTAAATGAGGATCCGGTGGTTCTAAACATTTCAGACATTGGTCTGATGCTGCCAGACAAGGATACGAAGAAAAACAGGATATGCATCAGCCAGACAATCATAGGTGTTAAGGCCCACAGCAGAGAAGAGCTCGGTGACAATCTAGAGAAACTCTTCGACAGGGCTGGAAAACTCGGACTGGTCGCCGTGCGGGAGGAAATGTTCATGCCAACCCTCTTCTGGAGCCAGCTGCCAGGAAATTTTAACTTCGTCAGGAGACTGCACACAATACCCCTGGAAAATGCCTGTTCCTTTGCCTCGCTCTTTAGTTTTCCAACGGGAAAGCTGACCGGAAACATCTGGGGTGACTCGATGCTAGTCCTAAAGAGTGCGCTGAACACACCCTATTTCTTTTCCTTTGACACCAAAAAAAACCCAAACACCCTGTTCATCGGACCAAAAACTCTAAAAAAGACAAAGTACATGAACTTTATGCTCATGGCGGCCACTAAACAGGTCAAGAGAATAGTCTATCTGGATAACACGAAGAGATCAAAGCTCTTCATCAACAGCCTGGATGGCAAATACTACTCCATTTCCCGGAGGGAATCCGAAGAGAAGTTCTCCCTTAACCCCTTCAGAATGGAAAAAACCAAGGAGAACGTTGAGTTTATCATCGATTGGCTGACCTTTCTCGTGGAGAGATCCGACGACGGTATGGTAAAAATGGACGAAAAAACAACAAAACTCAGTCAGGAGTGGGAAAAACTGAAGGACGCCGTTAGGAAAAAAATAGACAAAATAAAAAAAATTGGAGACGTCTTTGATATGGCCCAGGAGGAAAAATTTAGTAGCATCTGCAAAAGTCTCAGCAGATGGGTGGAGCCCGCCAGGTACGGTTTCCTGTTCAACACCGAGGAGGACACGGATCTTTTTGCCAACAACATCATCGGCATAAACCTTAACGCCATCGTGAACAACGAGGAGGTTAGAGTCGCCGTCTTCAGCTACATCCTGCATCGTCTAGAGACAAAGGCGGACGATGAGCCGCTGATACTGGCGATCGATGAGGGATGGCTGCAGATCGACAATTCGACCATAGCCCCTAAAATTTCGAAACTGCTCAAGGCCCTCTACGACAAAAAGGTTGCCGTGATCATGACCGCCAGTGGTGCCGACAGCTACGAGACCAGTAGCATACAGCTGTCCGTCAGAAACATATTTCCAACCCAACTGCTGCTCCCAAACGTAAAGGCAAGCATATACCAGCGCAAAATCTTCGACATCAGTGAAGAGGAGTCCCGCATCATATCGGTCATGAGGGAGGACAACGGAACCCTGCTGATCAAGCATGGCGGCAACATAGTCATATCCTCCATAGATTTCAATTTTCTAACGAAGGATGAGCTGCACATATTCTCCAGCGGCACAATCCAGTCGAAAATTATGGCCAAAGCCAAAGAGTTGGCGAAATCTGATCGGTCCGAGGACTGGCTACCTATGATGTTTAGAATTATGCAGGAGTACAGCAAGGTCAAGCTGGAGGAGAAACTGAAGGAGCGTGAAAAGAGACAGATCCAGTGGGAGGAAGCCAAGCAGAAGAAGGACATGCAGTCCTAGCCAAAAATTTAAAAATGCAAAATTGGGTAGATGCTCCCTCTGCCCCCTCTAGGCCTTCTACCCTAGTCATCCCAGGCTCAGGAGGGAACATCAGCCTGGCACCATGGGAATGCTAGACGCACTCTCCTCCGAGGGGCCATTTTCCCAGTAGCTTTTCCCGGCCAGTAAAATTTCGCCCTTGGATCCTAGAGAGAGTTACCTAGCACAGCAACCTCTTTCCGGTGTTTTTTTGACGATAATTTGCCAGAGGCCGCTCTGAATTGGCGCTGCCGAAGGGTTTGAGCCTGGCTGGTCCCGTTTCTAGGGTGTAATCCGGAGGGTAAAAATTTTTCTCTGGGGATGTTGACTATTATCCTGATGCGTGCTATGATTACTAGGTAAGTTCCTGTTTTGGGGTTTCGGTTGAGGTCCGGGACAGGGTTGGCTGTTTTTTATTGTATATAGTAGATAATGAGCAATAATAACAAAGGTGACAGCACTAGGCTGACCGAAATTCGGTTGGCCATGGAGCTTTTGTTATATTTTATACGACATAGACGTCTACGGAATGGGTTGTCCGGGTTAGCCTGGACGGCGAGTTCTGTGGATTTGTCAATTCCAGAGATGTAATGAGAGTTCTAGGATCAAAAAATTTTCAAAATTTGAGAGTATGATCCTGGCTCAGAATGAACGCTGGCGGTATGCTTAATACATGCAAGTCGAACGAGAAAGTCTAGCAATAGGCGAGTAAAGTGGCGTACGGGTGAGTAATGTACAGGAATCTACCTGGCAGTAAGGAATAAGCACTGGAAACGGTGTCTAATACCATATACTACCATTTATTTGGGAAAGGGTCAGCCTATGGCTAGCCCGCTATCAGATGAGCCTGTATCGGATTAGCTAGTTGGTGGGGTAAAGGCCTACCAAGGCGATGATACGTAGCTGGTCTGAGAGGATGATCAGCCACATTGGGACTGCGACACGGCCCAAACTCCTACGGGAGGCAGCAGTAGGGAATATTGGACAATGGGCGAAAGCCTAATCCAGCAATACCGC
>JAITSP010000074.1 GCA_031287725.1 Rickettsiales bacterium | reverse complement strand
TGGAACTACCAAAGATAGTGTATAGCGTTGAGAACCTTAGTAATATAGAAAAAGATCTTCTGCAACTCTGGATGACTTTTATAAAAAAACCTGAAATAATTACAGAGGATATTATTAACCAACTACCAGAAATAGGAGAAGCTATGGCAGAATTAAAAAGACTCAGTTCCGATAGAACGGCTAGAGCACTCTATGAGGCTGAGCTGAGGGCTGAGAACGATAGAATAGCAGATAATGCATCGGCTCTGAAGAGGGGGATAAGTGAGGGGATGATGAAGGGAAAAATGGAAGGGATGATGGAAGGAGCAAGGAGAACCGCCCTGTCCATGCTTATGGAAGGTTTACCATCATCTCTGGTAGCTAGATGTACCGGGCTAACCATTGACGAGATCAGAAAGCTTGAAAACCAATTGAGAAAAGCCTAGCCTAGAGAATACCATCGGCTAAATACCAGAAATAGGAGAAGCTATGGCAGGCTAACCATTGACGAACCAGAAAAAACAGGAAAACAGTGGAGTGGCTGGGGGTGTCGCAGGAAAACAATAATTATTGGGCAATCCCTTTGCCGAGGTATTTGTCCTGTGGCCGCGGTTGTTTCCGACTAAAAAAATCTACATCTAGGCCAGCCCGTGGCAGACCCTAGAGGGGAATGGTCACATCCAGAACGCCCCTCCGAGCCAACCCCATTTTTCTGATGACTCGGCCATATTTATCTATGACCCCACTTATGCCCGAGTTGGCAACCCTGATTGCCGCCATTCGGTTCTCCAGGGCTCTGAATTTCAGTGCATCGAAGTGCTGGGCTGGACCGCTGGTCCTGCCAAGCCAGGCATCGTTTGTAATATTCACTATGAGTCTGGCCCCTCCCTTTCCGTTGACAGAATCCGTAAATATGGATTCGTAGCAGATGCTCGGAGAGAATGGCGGAAATGTGTCGTCAATCCTTATAATTTTATTTTTTACCTTTGCTCTGGAAAAGTTTCCAATGCCAGTCAGTGCCGTCAGAAATCTGAAGACATTGCTGAACGGTATAAATTCCCCAAATGGGGCTAGATGGTACTTATCATAGTAGTCCACTATCCTGGAATCCCTGAGGACAATCAGAGAATTGTAAATTTCTCGGCTAGTCCCCTCGATCCTCAGGGCTCCGGTAATCAAAGTTATCCGGCTGCCAATTCTATGGCCGATGGTTTCTAGAATCTGGTTCCTTTCGCCGGAAAATATTGGGTAGGGTAGAGCAGATTCGGGCCACACCAGGTAGTCCACCCCGGCGGCGCCCTCTAGGCTCATCGCTAGCATTTCCTCAAGAGATTTCTCCAGCCCCCTGGCTGTAATTTTTTCCCCCTGGGGTAGATTCGGCTGGACAAGCCTGACTAGGAAGGATGAGCTGTGGGTCTCGGCATTTTTCAGCCTAAAAAATCCGAAACCTAGGATGAATAGCACTAGGAGACAGTAGAAGAGTGAACAGCGGCGGTACTCCTGCCGCCCCAGAGGATAGGGGGAGGTGTAGAGTAGTAGTAAAAGGAATCCAAAGACATGGCTACCGAAGATTGAAACCGTCTGCAGCAGCAGTGGTGAGAATGCCAGGCTGTAGCCAATTAGATTCCAGGGAAAGCCTGTTGCCAGAATCCCCCTTGCGTACTCAGAAACTGACCAGAACAGTGCGAAGGCCAGAGCCAGAAAAAATCTATTGTTGCTGAACCTTCCGAAGAGCCATGTGGCTAGGGTGGCTAGGGCTGTGTAGGAGGCAAGAAAGGATGGCACCAGAGTCAGGGCAAAGGGGATTAGCCAGGCATATTTCAGTGGCTCCACAAGCAATGGGCTGTAGAACCAGTAGCAATTGCCCATAAAGTAGCCTAGACCAAATAGCCAGCCCCTCCAGAGAGCCTGCCCTGGGCTATCCAGGTTCTCCAGCGACTCTAGCAGAGAACCTAGACTCCAGAACATCACTGGAAAGAGGTAGAGAGGGGAGAATGCCAGAGCGGACGCCAGACCCCAGAGGAACAGTCTACCTGGCCCTCTACTTCTAGAGGGAGCCGCTAGGGACACTGGGTTCTCATTTTCGACTAGCTAGTCTCTGCTGTGGGTTTTTTGCCGTGCCAGATTCCTCTGGTCTATCCGCCTCGGGAACCCTAGTCCTAGGTCGGATTGCTAGGTTTACAGCTAAAACCACAAGAAGGAGCGCGCCACCTAGTGTGTAGGCCTCCGCCCTGTGTCCGGATTTCACTAGAGTGACCATAGCCCAGAGGGAAAAGAGGAATAGGAAAAAGCCAAAGCTCTGACCCCTCCGGTAGCTTAGCAGATAGTCCAGTTGAAGTTCATGTCTATGTTCCTGCTCCTTCCTCACAAAATCTAGCAGTTCTCTGGCCATGCCAGAATTTCTGTACCTGGCAAGGATATCCGGAGATGGCATAAAAATATCTTTATCTTCCCCGCCCAGCCTCTTCTCTTCGTCTCGGACAGTTTCGCTCTGTCTTTGATTTTGCTGATCACTTTGTCTTTGATTTTGATGGTTCTGATGATTTTGGTGACCTTGATAATTTTGACGATTTTGATCCGCCGTTCTCATAGCTGTTGCTCCCACTTTTTGTTCTGTCAATAGCATTTACAATGTCGCCGATGGCTCTCCAGTCGCTGCCACCGGTCCTCTCTGAACCCGCCAGGGGGTCCACAGCCATAGCCGGGGCCAATTTGGCAAAGGAAAACACCCCCCTCAGAAACTCTCTGACCACCATCGGTCTACCATTTATTCATAGGATATGACCCATTCTAGGAAATCGAAAGAAAAATTCAATAGGTCCCGGTGGCCAGTGGGGCCGACGCAGGAAAAACTTAGAGGTGGCAAATTTCCTACATCGGCCCCGGAGACGCCTCCCGATGATTGACTATTAAAAATAGGTTACTACTAAGGTCTAATTTAGTAACTTTACCTCGAAAAATGCCTATCTCCTATGAAAATGAAGAAAGTGAAGAGAGCACCGAGAGCACCGAGACTATAGATAGTGAAGAAAATGTGGAGAGTGCGATAATCTGCAAACACTGCGGCAGTGATTTCTTTGTGAGGAATGGATTTGACCCATGTGGCCATCAGAAATATAGATGTAGATCCTGCAGGAGGGTTTTCATAGAGGGAGATAGAAGAATAAAATATTCTCTCCTTCTCAGGAAGTTGTCCGTAGCCCTGTACCTGCTGGGAAAAAGCACTAAAGGGATACGGAAGGCGCTCAATGCCTCCTTCGGTAAGAAAATATCTCTCCACGCTATCACCGGTTGGCTAGAGGATTCCAGTGAACTGCTAGCACAGGAGAGGAAACAGAGGGAGGATGAGAGAAATGGAAAGATCGCAAGAGATAGGTCTAGACGCATGGCCACAGTGGAAATTGATGAGCTCTATAGATCTGTGAAGAAGAATCGGGAAATTCAGGAGGAGAATTCTATCGCAGCGGAGGAGTACTGCCTACTGCTGGTGAGAGGAGAGGTGAGACTTCTGCATCTGAGGTAGTTGGGAAATTGTCGGTGGGAGACTCTAGATGGTCTGGACCCCGCCGGGCGTCCCGAGACACCAGAGAGGGAGAAATCTCCTCCCCGGGGCCCGTTGAAAATAAAAGGGATCTGCTGTAGAATGGTGACACTAGGCTAATGGGATAGATTGTTGTTTTAACATGTCAGGTGAAAATTTCGGCGAAGAGGGCTACGATGCGTCCTCAATAAAAATTCTGAGAGGACTCGAGGCCGTTAGAAAACGGCCAGGGATGTACATTGGAGATACGGACGACGGTACGGGTCTGCACCATATGGTCTACGAGGTGCTGGACAACTCTATAGACGAGGCTCTGGCAGGTTTCTGTAGTAGAATAGAGGTCAGGATCAACGGAGATAGCTCCGTTACGGTGCTGGACAATGGTCGGGGTATTCCTGTGGACATACATCCCGAGGAGGGCAGATCGGCGGCGGAGGTTGTCATGACAGACCTCCACGCGGGAGGTAAATTTGACCAGAACGCCTACAAGGTCTCCGGGGGACTCCATGGAGTCGGGGTCTCGGTGGTTAATGCGCTGTCAGACTGGCTAAGACTCAGAATATGGAGAGGTGGCAGGGAGCACTTTGTTGAATTTAGAAATGGAGTGGCCCTGGCTCCGCTGCAGGTGGTCGGAGACTGCGAAAGGACGCGCAGCGGCACAGAGGTGACGTTCTACCCCTCTCTGGACATTTTCTCAAACATCTGCTTCGACTACGGGATTCTGGAGAGAGCCATACGAGAAAAGGCTTTCCTTAATTCGGGTGTCCAGATAGAGCTCGCCGATCTAAGAGAGGAGGAGGTGAAAAGCTGTGCCTTCCGCTATGACGGTGGCATAGTGGAGTTTGTGAACTACCTAGACAAGGGAAAGGAGCACCTGCATAAACCTCTCTATCTCCAGCTGGAGGATGCGGGGAGGGGCATAGGCTTTGAGCTTTCCCTCTGCTGGAACGATGGCTACCATGAGAATCTCGTCTGTTTCACAAATAACATAAGACAGAGGGACGGAGGAACGCATCTGATTGGTCTTAAGAACGCTCTGACGAGGGCTGTGAACAGCTATGTGGAGGGTCACGAATTTTTCAAAAAGCAGAAAATTGAGTTGACCGGTGATGACATCCGGGAGGGGCTCACGGCCATACTGTCCGTGAAGATGCCCGATCCAAAGTTCTCCTCCCAGACCAAGGATAAGCTGGTTTCATCAGAGATAAGGCCGGTGGTGGAAAACGGAACGGTGGATTTTCTAGCAAAGTACTTTGAGGAACATCCCAGCGATGCCAAACCAATCGTCGAAAAGGCCTTCGACGGGGCAAAGGCTAGGATAGCGGCACGAAAAGCTAAAGAGCTGACCAGAAGGAAGGGTGCTCTGGACATATCGAATCTTCCGGGCAAGCTGGCTGACTGCCAGGAGAAGGATCCGGCCAAAAGCGAAGTCTACATAGTGGAGGGTGATTCCGCCGGAGGTTCGGCTAAGGCCGGCAGGGATAGGAAATACCAGGCCATACTGCCCATATTCGGTAAGATATTGAATACGGAGAAGTCGAGGTTCGACAAGGTCCTCTCCTCGGACAAGATCGGCACGCTCATCACGGCTCTCGGCACCGGCATAGGTAAGGAGGATTTTGACATCAGCAAACTGAGGTACCACAAGATCGTCCTCATGGCCGATGCTGATGTGGATGGCTCCCACATAAGAACCCTCTACATGACATTTTTCTACCGGCACATGCCGAAGATCATAGAGGATGGCTATCTCTACATAGCTCAGCCCCCTCTCTACAGAATAAAGCGGGGAAACAGCGAAATTTATATAAAAAACGAATCTTCCTTCAATGACTATCTAATCAAAAACGCAACGGACGGAGCGAGTCTAGACTATGGCAATGGCGTTCTGACGGGAGAGGCACTGGAAAAATATGTGACCAGGGCGAATCACTTCACTAGCCTTGTGCGGAGTCTGTCCAGATTTGCGGACGAAAAGGTGCTGGAGGCCTTTGCCCACAGTGGTGCCCTGGGCTGCGAGCTGCTGGAGAACTCGGAACTGCTGGAGGAAAAGGCTAGAGAGATTGTGGCTAGACTGAACCTCCTCAGAGAGGAGGTGGATATACGGTGGAGCTACTCCCTGGACCCAGACCAGGCCAGGGAATTGAAAATCACCCGGAGCCAGCGGGGGATAGGAAATGACCAGCTGCTAGGCCAGAAACTAATGAGTAGGCCGGAAATTCAGGAGATAAGAAGGCACTGTGGTGACATCTATTCGATTTTCGAAGGGGGCAGCCCCAGCTTTGAGAAGAAGGGAGAGAGCTATGAGGTGAAGACCCCTCTGGGGCTCATGGATCTGGTGGAGCAGCTGGGGAAGAGAGGAATCTCCGTGCAGCGCTTCAAAGGTCTCGGAGAGATGAATGCGGAACAGCTCTGGGAAACAACTCTGAACCCAAAAAATAGGACTCTACTGAGAGTAACCATAGTCGATGCGGCAATGGCCGATGAAACCTTCGCCACTCTGATGGGTAACGTGGTGGAGCCCCGCCGGGACTTTATCCAGGAAAACGCCCTGAAGGTAGCTAACCTTGACATCTGACCAGAGGGGGCTCCTTCCGGGGTGGGATTGCGATTGTTGTAATCATACCAATTATACCCCTGTTGACTATTAAATATAATTATATTAGGCTAATTGTATGTATATTTACCTGTAGAAGTTTATATGGATGAACACGAATTTGAACGGCTACACGCCGCCAGAGTAGAACTCGAACCCCTGGAGGATATGATCTCTAGGGAACTAGGGACAACCCTCTTCGCCGAGGGAGAGGCTAGGGCAATCAGTCTCGATATGCTTTTAGCTCATCCACTAGTTAATGGTTTTAGGGTCACAGGGATTAACCTTAGGATCGTAGAGAAAGACTTGTATGGCTGCAAGGCCAAGGAATTCGAGGCGATCGCCAGTGACGCTGACAGTTCGACTTTTTTACTTCCTAGCCAAAGGCTGGGGGGAAATGTGGTGGTAAAAATACCACACGTCTCAGGGGTACCGAGACAGGAGCAGACGCCGGTAGCAGCGGGAAGATTGTTTTCAGGAAAACTAACTAACGATATTCTGTGCTACAATCTCCTATGGAGGGGTGTTGCCCCTGGAGATTGTCCTCCCGAACTCAGCAGCCTAGCTAGAATATTTGGCTGTGCTAGCATTCGATATTTATCCACTAGATCTTCCCGCTCCGGATATCCCGTCACATATGCTGAAGCGAAAAAGTTGGCAGTCTGCGGAACGACTGTAACCGTATCCGAGCATTGTGAGTTGGGGTCCCTTGGTTCCATGGGACGAGACCAGGCTAGGCATATCCTTCTGGACAATGACAACATCTATGGTCTCTTCAGAGGGTTGCGAACGCTACAGAACTTGAAATACAGGGAAAATAGTGTTGGAAAAGAAATTCCCTGCCAACTGGTCCACAATGACATAAATCCAACCAGTCTGATGGTAACGAAGGACAAGGAGGGCAATCATATTGTCAAGCTGGCTGACTGGGATTCGGTGATAGTTGTTTTTCCAAAAATGGCGGAGGATGGAGTGAGGAGGTTTATCTTCAGCTCTGATGATCTCCCAGGACCCAGAGTAGGTGTAGACGTCTGGGAAAGGGGTGGAGGTATTGACGGTGGAACCAGAGGAAAAGACTATCGGTTTTTAGAGAGTGGCCTGGGGATGGACGTGAGAAAGATTGATGTATTCTCTCTGGGACTAGTACTTCTTGAGTTCCTGGTCTGTGGTGGGCTATGGTTTGAAGATCCTGCCACTGGGACCATCCAGGGTACCGGTGGTAAATCTAAACTTTTCTCCTGTTATCACTACGAGAACGACAGAGAAAGGTTCAGAGATTTTCTTGATGCAAAGCTGGAAGAGGCGGTGGAAAATGGTCTTCTGAGTCCAGCCATTGCGTATGTGATACGATGGAGCTGTGAGCCTGATGCTGCGAAAAGATTGACACCCGGTGGGCTGCTGAAATATATGGATCTGACACGGTGGTCAGGAGAAACACTTAGAGTAGATGAGACCATGTCAAAGGACGCAATGAAAATAGTCATAGCCAGAATGGCTGAAGAAATGGCCACCAAAGAGGAGAATAGAAGGCGCAGTGAGGAGCGGGAGGCTATGATAGCTATAATACAGGCCAAAAAGGTTTCCGAAGCGAGGGCCTTTGCCTCTCTATGGGCAAGCGCTGCTGCGAGAAAAACGGTTGCAGACCATATCCAAGCGGCTGGCGATGCCATGGGCGGAGCAGCCATTGGCGGTGGGACGGTTGGAGATTCTAACCCTCCCTCCCAGAAGAAGGGAGGATAGCTAGTCTGCTAGAGTGACCTGCGCTGGAGCATAGATTCGCTGTGCTGGACTGCCGCCCGTTTCCGATGGGGGCACTATGGATAGTTGGTACTTCCCGTTTTGGCGGAACCACCTATTCTGTCGGGTTGCCATATGTTTATGAGTCTCACCCATGAAGATCATAGGAAGCGATCTAGCTAAATCTCTAGGCGAACCAACCTCGGACCTAGTAAAGTGCTTTAAAATCACTCTAAAAACTGGTGAATCTCTGGGATTCACTGAAAGTCCAGAGGACTTGGAGGTGGATGGACTCACCTACAAATCCTGCTGCGGCTTCGGGGAGGAGAGCCAGAGCTCATTCTCCGACATGACCGGCAGTGACGCTAGGGTGGTGGCTATTCTAGATGGCGTTGCCATGGATCCGGGAGAAATCGTCTCCGGCAGGTTTGATGGGGCATCGATCGACATATTCCTGGTCCACAGGAAACATCTGGAATACGGCAAAGTCACTATCATTGGCGGTTTCATAGATTCTCTAGGGCTGGCCGGGGGGAAAGTATACTTTAATGTTGTGGGAGTTCTCAGCGTCCTGGAGAAAACGCTAGGGAATATCTATTCGCCTCTCTGCAGGGCTAGATTCTGTGATCCGAAGTGTTCCCTCGGCGCCCAGAGCTACAGCTTTTCCGGCACAATAGCGGCTCTGGCGAGTGAAACGGAGTTCCGCACGGACAGTGGGCCAGTGGCGACAAAGCCAGATGACTACTTCAGGTATGGTCTAGTTAAATTTCTCGATGGCCCCAGTGCCAGAGTCTCTATAGAGGTTAGACAGTCCAGAGGAGGCAGCATAGTGACCAGCGTCTCCCTTCCGAGGGGGCTAGAGGTTGGTAACCAGTTCAGCATTATAGCCGGCTGTGACAAAAAGTTTAGCAGCTGCATCGAAAAATTTCAGAATGCCATCAACTTTAGAGGAGAGCCAAATCTGCCAAGGACCACCAAAGTCTATAAATTCTATTGATGGGGGGGCTCGGTGTTTGATGGAAATTCAGTGCTAGAGGTTGCCAGAGGCTGGATTGGCACTAGATTTCACTTCGGCGGCAGAGTCAGAGGAAATTCTGCGAACAGGGGTGGAGTCGACTGCATAGGGCTGATAGTCAAAGTTGGCGGAGAGCTAGGTGCCTCCTCCCGTGGGAAAAACATAGAGAGCTATGACTATCTGACCTACTCCAGATACCCAAACGTCGGAGAGATGAAAAATTTTCTAGACAGGCATCTCATAGAAATTTCCAGAGAGGAGGCCACCGCCGGGGATGTGATTTATTTTAACTTTGCCAATGGTCTAGAGCATGCCGCTCTGGCTAGCGATCTCGGGATGATCCACTGCTATCTAGAGGCCAGATCCGTTGTGGAGCATCGACTGAATGAATATTGGGCAGAAAAGATTGTTAATTTCTATAGGTATGGACAGAGCTAGCCGAGCCGAACCCCGGCGCCGGTTCGGCCGGGGGCGAATCCAGAGTTCAGAGCCTCCCCACCCTCGGGGCCTCCGCCGGCTCTGAAAGCCCTGGGTTCTGTTTTAGAAATAGATTGTATGTATTCTCCATCAGACAGGCCACGGTCATAGGGCCAACTCCGCCGGGCACCGGACTCAGGAAGCTGCAGACATCCTTCACATCATCGAAGTCAACGTCTCCGCAGATACTCCCATCGCTGAGTCTATTGATCCCAACGTCTATCACCAGAACTCCGTTTCCAAGCATTGCCCTCTTTAGAAATTTGGGTTTCCCTATGGCGACCACCACTATCTCCGCATTTTTCGTCAGACTGGGCAAATCTCGGGTCCTGCTGTGGACTAGGGTGACGGAACAGTCCTCGTTTAGTAGCAGCTGGGCCACAGGTCTACCCACCAGGTTGGATCTACCCAGGACCACGGCATTCTTTCCAGCCAGCTGGGGACAGACAGACTTTATCATTCTCAGACAGCCGGCGGCAGTGCAGGGTAGAATCTCCAGATCGGCATTGTTCCGACTGCTGAACAGCCTGCCAACGTTCATCGGGTGGAAGCAATCTACGTCCTTCGAGGGGTCTAGCGCTAGAATAATCTTTTTCTCGTCCATATGCCCGGGCAATGGCAGCTGCAGCAGTATTCCATTTGTCTCCCTATCCTCGTTCAGCTGGCCTATCAGCCTGACTAGGTCCCCCTCCCCTAGGGTTTCCTCCAGTCTATGCTCTCTGGACCTGAAGCCACACTCTCTGCAGGCTTTTTCCTTGTTCCTAACGTAGATCTCACTGGCTGGATTTTTGCCAACCAGCACAACAGCTAGGGTCGGCCTAGAGGAGTGCCTCTCGACTCTGCTGGCTAGGGACAGTCTTATTTTTCTAGCCATTTCCTGGCCGTCTATTATCTGCATGGCTAACGATTACCTCTATTCACTACAATTCCTGAGCCTAAGATCGTACATTGGATGCTCCAGGCCGAACACACTCGGCGTTGAGGAAAAAATCCACCCGTAGAAGATCATTCTATTCTCCCCGGTCTGTCTATCCAGTTCGAATATTTTTAGCAGAAGTTTATTCTCCGGATTTTCCTCGGGGAAGGACTTCCAACACCTCAGCGGCAAGATTTCCAGCCTTCCGAAGGCTATCCTGTCTCCAATCTTTGCTTCGACCCTAGAAACCCTGCCAACCACCTTGTCCAGCACCTGCAGCTCAACATTTTTGACAAATCTCTCAGGAGGCTGGTTTCCTATCAGCCTAGGATTCGGATCCCGCTCCCTCGGAGGACCCTTTCCATTTCTGGCCGCCATCGACCTCTGGCGCTCCCTAGTTTTCCCATACATTCTGGTGCTTCCCCTAGCACTGCCCCAGAGCAGAAGGACCACGGGCAGCAGCAGAGGGACAGCGAGCCTATTTACCACTGGAAACCCCGCCCAGCAGAAAGCGTGTTATCATGTCCTCAAGATCCATGGAAGACTCCGTAAAGTCAAAGGTTCCCTCCGGCTGGATAATATCGTCCTCTCCACCCACATCGATTTTTAGATATTTTCCCCCCAGGAGTCCGTTCGTTGAAATCCTCAGACAGCTATCAACCGGAATCCTCGTTTCGCTCCTCATGTCCAGAGACACCAGCACCGTATAGTCATCCTCTAGCAGCAGGCTACGCACATGCCCAACGTCCACACCTCCTATTTTCACCCTTGCCCCCGGTCCAATGCCGTTGGCACTGCTGAACCTGGCATAGAGCCTGTAGGACCTCTGGCCGATTCTTCTGTCCGTCAGCCTCATTGAAAATAGGACGAAGGCCAGGCTGAAGACAATTGTCACGGCCCCTACCGCCATCTCAAAATAGTTCGTTCTCATCTAGCACCTACCGTCGCCCGCCTCCACCACCTTTTCCGTTCCGGCGGGTGGAGCCCATATTCTGACGCCATTGTAGGTACTCCCTAGAAATTTGTCAAATGCCAATGGAGCCTGGCGGGGGGACTGCCCAGCTGCTATTATTTTCCTATTTTTCTCCTCTTTCTTTAGCACCCGTCTGGCTTACTCAATAAAAGGAACCTAATGGGAGCCTAATTTGCAGCGGGGCTTGATTTCAAAACTCCCGGAGAGTATTGTCCATCACTGGCCGGACTATGGTAAGTTTGGCTCAACTGCTGCGGACCTGTACAGGCTCCTAAAAAACACTTGACTCAAGGCCAAAAATGCTGTAGAATACTAGAAAATAACTATCTAATGATCTATGAGAAAGGAAGAAGACCAGAAGAAAGAAGATTTTCTGCTAGAACCCACAAGAGACTTTGTCTTCAAGAATATCTTTGGAGTGGAGAGAAACAGAAGGATAGTGGTATCCTTTCTAAATGCTGTGCTGGAGGGTAATCCAAAGATAAGCTCGATAGAATTTGGAAACTCTGAGATTCCAAGGGCTAGGAAGGATGGTAAGAGTGTTAGGCTGGACATACTGGCTAGGACTCCTGATGATACCATTATAAACATAGAGATACAGCGCATAGACAGAGG
>JAITSP010000048.1 GCA_031287725.1 Rickettsiales bacterium | reverse complement strand
CCTTCAGATTCGTGGCTTTCCCGCTGCTGAGCAGATCGTTGGCCTTGGCGGCGTCCATCTCTATTATTGTCTTTACCTCTGTGCCATCCCCATAAAAATAGTATTTAGTATTGGCCCCGCCGTCATTTTCCCAGAATGGCTTCAGTTTGGCCAGCGAATCGTCATCCATTTTAAATTTCTTCTGTTCATCCTGTTCATCCCGCTCCAGCTCTCCGTCCAGCATCCGATATGAATATGATCTGCTTTCTTCATTAAAAACTTGGTAGTAGTGGATGTTGCCAATCTTCTTTGTCTTGAATATTTTCATCTCCTGGCCATTTGAAAACTCCCCCTCAGCTATGTCGCCATTCTTTTTGATGAGTTTTCCATAGCCATGGTACTTTTCATTGGAGTACCCGCCCTCATAGACAGAATCATCATCGCTGTTGCTTATCCTTACCATTCCTTTCCCAGAAAAGGAGCCATCTACAAAATCCCCAGCTTCGTAGTCTCCGTTTAGCTTGATAAGCTTTCCATTACTATACATTCCATTTTTAATATACCCTTCGTAGGTTGTTCCGTCGGGGTTATAGACTATAGCTTTCCCCTTCATAAACTTACCATTTTTAAAGGTTCCGTCTTTGATGACTTTGCCGCCTGTGTCCTTTACTTTACCCTTCCCATCGAACTTCCCATTTTTATATCCTCCTGCGTAGGTGATGTTGTCGCCGAACTTCATCACTACAGTCCCACTTTCAAACTTCCCATTTTTAAATATTCCTTCTCTAGACTCTCCTCCTGGACCTATCCATTTACCTTTGCCATTGGGCCTATCCCTATCATTAACCTCGCCAACGTAGACACTGTCATCTGCATAGACTATTCTTATTTCTCCATCCTCAACCTCCTCTCTACTATCCCTATTATCCTTAAGAGTGATGGGTACCACCATCCGTGGCTCCTTTGGCCTCTCCAGCGTGCTGAAGTCTAATTTTTCGTCTACACGCTCCGGCTCTTTTTCTAACTCCTGTCTTAGCAGCACATTCCCGTCCTCATCAAAGATAATATAGGCAAATGTCTTTTTGCTATCTGCCGATGTTATTTCCTGAATTACATTTCTAGCCCTACCATCCTCAAATTCTCCCTCCACAGAGACACCGTTTTTATACACAAGTTTCCCAGAGCCATTGTACTTTCCATCTCTATAGCTGCCTTCGTAGATAGAACCATCAGCATTGGTTATTTTTGCATTCCCTGTATTGAAGAGACCATCTTTGACTGTTCCTTTTCTTTCTCCGTTGTTATCCTTTATAAATTCACTTCCGTCTATGAGTTTACCATCACGGAAGGTTCCTTTTCTATAATTTTTTGCCGGGTCGTAGTATATTTCAGTCAGCCAGTTCGTCCACTCCCCATGCCCGCTGTACTTGCCATTTCTAATCTCTCCGCTGTATAGATAGGCCTTACCGCCAGGACAGAGAAATCTATTCGCCATATCACTATCGCTGATGGAAACGCTGGAATTAAATATCAGACTAGCATTTCCATCCACAAGAACGTCGCTTGAAAACTTTCCATCTATAAGTTCGCATCCGTACCTCTGTAGTTCTCCAGAACCATCCCGCACTCCATCCCTGATGTAGCCTATGTAGGTTGTCCAATCAAGGTTATCGACTACAACTTCCCCCTCTCTAAATTTACCATTTTCAAAGCTCCCATCTTCGAGGTATTTATATCTTCTCTCCGTGGGCATTCTTTCCCTGTCTAATTCTTTAGTTTCGGAGCGTTTACTTTCCGTGTCCTTCAGTGACCCCTTCCCATCAAACCTTCCATTACTATATTCCCCCTCGTAGATGATGCTCTCACTGAGCTTCATCACTACATTTCCGCTTTTAAACCTACCATTTTTGAATGCTCCATCTCTGACATCCCCCCCGAGGTACGTAAGCTTACCATTGCCATCGGGCATATTATTCCCATCAGCATCACCCACATATACAGTGCCATCTTTGTAGGTTATTTCCTTTTTCCCATTTCCTTTATCTGTTACCTTCCCAATCCCAGAGGGCACCTCCATCAATGGCTTCTCCGGTTTTTCCGCCCAACTAGCATCAAAATTTAATCTTCCATCTACATAGTCCGGCTTTTTATCTAGTTCCTGTCTCACCACCATGTTCCCATGGTCGTCGTAGACCAGGTGCAGGAATGTTGATTTTGTCGAGATCTCTGATTTTTTCTCCACGAGCACTTCCTTCGCCTTGCCATCTAGAAACTCCCCCTCTACGGAGAAGCGGCCACCCACGTACCTGAGTTTACCGTAGCCCTGGTACTTTCCATTGGAATACCCGCCCTCATAGAAGAAGCCGCCAGGACTAGTTATTTTCACCTGCCCTTTGACAAATTCACCATTAGTGAAATCTCCTTCTCTGTAGTCACCGTTTGGACTAGTTACCTTTCCCTTGCCATTGTACTTTCCACCTTCAACATGTCCCTGGTATGATACTCCTCTGGAGTCCTCAACGATAACTTCCCCCACATCGAATTTACCATCTTTGAAGATTCCATCTTTGAGATATTTGCCTTCCTTGTCCTTCAGTACTCCTTTCCCATTGAACTTCCCATCGCTGTATCCTCCCTCGTAGGTGACGCTGTCGCTGAATGCTATCTTCACAGTTCCACTTTTAAACTCACCGTCTTTGAATATTCCTTTCCTAGACTCTTCTCCAGGACCCGTCCACTCACCATCGCCGTTGGGCATACCATTTCCGTCGACCGCACCAATATAGATGCTACCATCTCTGTAGGCTATCTTTGTTTTTCCATCTGCTAGTTCATTTGCTGCGCCTAAAATATCAGAGGACACCTTCATCAGTGGTTCCTTCGGCTTCTCTAGGTCCTGAAGCTTTAACTCTTTATCCTTGCCACAGTCCGGTTTTTCACTCAGCTTCTGTCTCAGTAGCATATTTCCGCTTCTATCGTAGACGGCATGGATAAAGGTTGACTTGCCATCCGGCGATTTTTTCTCCAGGATCACACTTCTTGCCTCACCATTCATAAAATCTCCCTCCACGGAACAGCCATCTCCGTACACAAGTTTTCCATAGCCTTCGCGCTTCTTGTTGTAACACCCCCCCTCATAGAGAGAGCCATCGGAGTTGGTTATTCTTACAGTTCCACTACAGAAAGAGTCATCCTGAAACTCCCCAGCCTGGTGGTCTCCATTTGGAAAGACCAACTTTCCTCCTTCTCCTTCGTACTTTCCACCTTTAATAGGCCCCTCGTAGGTTGTTCCATCGGGGTTATGGACTGTAGCTTGCCCCTCCATAAACTCACCTTCTTTAAACTTTCCATCTTTGATGACTTTGCCATCACCGTCCTTTAGTGTCCCCTTCCCGTTGAACTTCCCATTTTCATATTTTCCCGCGTAGGTGACGTTTTTGCTGAGCTTCATCACTACAGTTCCACTTTTAAACTTCCCATTTTCAAATGTTCCTTCCCTTAGCTCTCCTCCAGGACCTATCCATTCACCTACGCCATTGGGCCTGCAATCTCCATCAACCTCACCCGTATATACACTGCCATCCTTGTAGGCTATCCTTACTTCTCCAGACGCATCAGCTCCCTCTACTACATCATCCAAAGTGATGGGTTGCACCTCCATCGGCGGATCCTCCAGTTTGTCCAGGCCACTGAAGTCTAATTTTCCATTCTCGGTGCGACCAGGTTTTTCCTCTAGCTCCTTACTCAGCAGCACATTTCCATAGTCATCATAGATGATATGGATAAACGCCAGTCCACCATCCGGCGATTTTTTCTCCAGGATCACATTTCTTGCCCTACCATTCACAAACTCTCCCTCCGCGGAACAGCCATGGCTGTACATATGTTTCCCGTAGCCCTGCTGCATTCCCCCAACGTATTCCCCCCTGTAGAGGAGGCTACCATCTTTGCTGAGGAGTGTTCCATAGCCATTATATTTTTGCCACTGGCTGCCCCCCCCCTCGTAGACAGAGCCATCGGAGTTGGTCTTCCTTATCTTTCCTTCGGTAAAAAAGCCCCCCGAAAAATTCCCCTCCTGGTAGTCTCCATTTGGATAGGATAGCCGTCCAGAGCCATAGTACCCTATTATTCCATTTACTCCTCTATTTGCCTCACCCTCGTAGACAGAGCCATCGATGTTGTTGGCCTTCCTCATCTTTCCTTCGGTAAAAAAGCCCCCCGAAAAATTCCCCTCCAGGTAGTCTCCATTTGGATAGACCAACTTTCCAAGTCCGCTATATATTTCACCTACAACATGCCCTTCGTAGGTTGTTCCATCGGAGTTATGGACTATAGCTTGCCCCTCTTTGAATATGCCTTTTTCAAAGGTTCCACTTTTGATGATTTTACCATCCTCATCCTTTAGGACCCCATTCCCATCAAACTCTCCATTTTTATATTTTCCCTCGTAGGTGTTTCCGCCGTTGAATTTTATCACCACAGTTTCCCTTTCAAATTCATCCTTTGTGGCCCTATCTGTGTTGATGGGTGTTAATTTCTTCGGGAATTGCTCTAGTTCCACTAGATTCAATCTTTCATCCGTGCCACGGCTCGGTTTTTCCTCTAGCTCCTTTCTCCGCAGCACATTCCCGTTCTCATCATAGATAAAATGGGTGAACGTTGATCTGCCATCCAACGACTTTTTTTCTATGACCACATTCTGCGCCTTACCATCCTTGAAAAACTCTCCCTCCATGGAATAGCCATCCTTATAGGTAATTTTAAAGTAGTCCCCCAGATTTCCACCTCTTGAATCCCTCTCGCGGATACAGCCATTGAGGCCGTCAACTGTTCCCACCTTTCCTTCAACTAAGACGTTTTCTTTGAACTCCCCCTTCCGGTAGTTCCCAGCCATATCTTTCCACAGTCCCTGGCCATGGGATTTCCACTCACTACAATACCCCTCGTAGGTAGAGCCATCGAAATTAGTTGTCTTTGCCTCCCCGGTCCCAGAAAAGGAACCATCTGTAAAACTACCCTTCCGGTAGTCTCCATTTAGAAAGACCAACTTTCCTCCTTCTCCCCAGTACTTTCCGTCTTTAATAGGCCCCTCGTAGGTTGTTCCATCGGGGTTATGGACTATGGCTTGCCCCTCTTTGAATATGCCCTTTTCAAAGGTTCCCTGTCTGACTATATTACCATCTTGGTCCATCAGCGTTCCCCGTCCCTCAAACTTCCCATCTCTAATAGACCCATCGTAGGTTGATCCATCGGAGTTATGGACTATAGCTTGCCCCTCTTTGAATATGCTCTTTTCAAAGGTTCCCTGTCTGACTATATTACCATCTCGGTC
The DNA here is from genome assembly GCA_031287725.1 of Rickettsiales bacterium. Lineage (GTDB taxonomy): Bacteria > Pseudomonadota > Alphaproteobacteria > Rickettsiales > UBA1997 > CALXRO01. Next base: position 28,916 of record JAITSP010000048.1, on the reverse strand, counting down.
CTTCAGCGTTCCCCATCCCTCAAACTTCCCATCTTTATATCCTCCCGCGTAGGTGATGCTATCGCTGAGTTCTATTTCCACAGTTTCCTCTTCGGATTTACCATCTCTGTTATTTTTCTTCCTTTCGGAGGTGGTGGGCACCACCAGTGGATTCACTATTTTCCCTAGATTCTCAAAGTCGAATTTTTTACCCACAGAGCCTGGTTTTTTATCCAATTTCTGCACCAGCACTGGGTTTCCATTCTCGTCGTAGATGATATGGGTAAACGCTGACTTGCCATCTGGTGATTTTTTCTCTAGGATCACATTTCTTTCCTTGCCGTTCACAAACTCTCCCTCCATGGAACAGCCATTTTTATGGGTAATTTTCCCATAGCCATTGTGTGATTTGTTGGAGTACTCGCCCTCATAGACAGAGCCATCAGAGGGGTCGGTTATCCTTACCTTCCCATTCCCAGAAAAGGAACCATTTTTGAATTCCCCATCTTCGTAGTCTCCATTCATACCTTTCTTCAGTCCCAGGCCGTTGAACATCCCACCGCTATAGGCCCCCTCATAGACAGAGCCATCGTCCCATTTGAGTGTTTTCACCTCCCCCTTAGAAATGTTGCCATCCACAAAGGTCCCAGATTCATAGTATCCACCTGGACGGTCCAATCGTCCCAAGCCGCTTAGCTTTCCGTCCCTAATTTGTCCTGTGTAAGTGATGGTGGCAATATTCACTATTCCCCAGTTTAGGGTGCCGTCGCTTCCGAGGGTTCCTTCCTTTATGTCTAGATGATGATAACCTCCGGACCCATTTAACTTTCCACTCCACTTAGAATTTTCACCTCTAGTCAGTGTTCCACTGTAGGTGACATTCTTTACAGTCAGACTCACTTCCCGTGAGTCATTGTTTTCTTCCCCTTCCATATTTTTAAGAAATATTAATCTGACTAAATTCTATATAAGACTAAATAATATGCAATATCCCGTGATTAATCATCAAAAAAATAGCTAAACCAGGGGAAGGGAACTCTGTCCTCCGGACTAGTCTCTTTCCCCTCAGATTACTTAGCCTACCTCTCTCTCTATGTCTTTTTCTTCAACTCCCCCTGGTTTCCAGCGGGACAAGCCAAATCTAGCTCTGGAGTAGTGGCAATGGCGGATCTGTGGCTGCTATTTTTTTCTCCAGGGCTTTGGCAGCTTCCTCTAGGATATTCACTAGGTCTAACTCTCCTCCTGGGAGCCCAGTGGCTCCCTTTCTCGCCTCTAGGAATCTCTCTAGCGCAAGTTCTAGTCTATCTTCTAGATTATCCTTCTGTCTATCCATCTCTTCACTCGCTGCCACGAATTTTTTCAGGTTTTTTATGAATCCAGGGAGTTTTTTGGTCTTTTCCCCGATCTTTCTATCTCCAGAACCTTTACTAGTCTCTCCCCTATCTTTTTCGCTAGCTGCCCTCGAAAGTTCTTCTTTGTATTTGCCGGTGATTTTTCCAGTGACATCCCTCCTATAGTTCCTGTACCTTTCACTTTCGAGCTCAGCAGCCCCATTTCCCATTTCCCTTAGTTTTTTCTCAAAGATGTCGAATGCCTCTTCGATTCTTCTATCTAGCTCCAGCAGGAGTTTTTCACTGTCAGCTAGCTCTGCCATTCTCTTTCTGAAACAGTCCAAAATGACACTCTCAGCCAGTGGTTCCTTTCCCTTGAATTTAATAGCCAGATCATCCGCTATCTGCTGAAGCTTCGCTATCTGTTTTAACGTGAATTTGTCGGGAGTATCATCAGCTCCTAGAGACGTGCACTCACCAAGTCCATAGGTTGGGATTTCTCTATTCAGCACCCTTTCCACCACTTCGGGGTTCTCTAGCGCTGCTAACACCGCCGCCACCGCCTGGAGCCAGCAACTCCCTTCCTTCTGCTGGCTCCGGTTCAGAGGTCCACAGTTTTTCCCGATTGAACCAAAAGATCCTCCATAGTCCCCACTGCCCACGACTCTACTGCTATCAAAGAAGTGGATGAAGATTCTAGTAGATTCATTTAGACTATACCAACCCGTTTTACTTACCACCTCCCTTATGCTTTTCAGATTCACCAGAAAACACACTGCGTGATCATTCGCGTCTGTTTTTGCCCACATGACTATGTAGCTTTCCTCAGATTTCGCTAAATTTTTTTCATCCATACCAATGGATTCGAGAAAAGATGTCATGCTGGTGTGGGAGGTTTGTTCTGTGCAGAATCTGAGATTTTTGAGATCTTTCTCTCCTATCAGCGAAAGCAACATGTTCTGAGCCTCCAGAGGAGAGCCGTCATTAAAACCAGAGGCACCCTCAGGAGCCTCCCGGAGCGCTGCTATTTTCTCTGCGTTATGTCTGAAGGATTTTATAATTTCATGAGGAGGAACTCCCAATAATACTTTATTTTCTCCGTCTTGGATGACTATAGCCTCCTCCACCATCAGGTCCCCTAGGTTTGTAGCTTTTCCGCTGCTGAGCAATTTGTTAAATAGGTTCAAGTCTATAGTTACTGTTTTCTCTAGGCTTCCATCTTTTTTATAGAAATAGTGTTTGACGCTACTTTTTGTCCTTGGGTAGCTATAGTCATAGGTTTCCTCCAACAATAGTTCCCGCTCGGCATCCATTTTAAATCTTTTTTCTCTTCTTTCTTCATCCTCCACCTGGACGGGTGCTTTGGATAGCAGCTGTCTTAAAATTAATTTTCCTTCGCTGTTATAGACTTGGTAGTAGCAGATGTTGTTTCCTTTGAATTTGTGAAATGTCTTCAGCGCCACACCATTTGAAAACTCTCCCTCTTCTGTGCTGCCACCTTTATGGGTAATTTTCCCATAGCCATGGCGTAGTCCGTTGAAGCACTCGCCCTCGTAGCTGGAGCCGTCAGGATAGCTTTTCTTTACCTTTCCACTGTTTAAGGAGTTGGTTATAAATGTTCCCTCTTCGTAGTCTCCATTTAGATGGACAACTTTTCTCAGACCAATGAACAATCCATCTTTAAGATATACTTCCCGGGTTGTTCCATTGGGATCGATGGATTTAATATTTCCCTCCAGGAATAAATTATCTCTGAACTTTCCTTTTTTATAGTATCCGCCCTCTCTATCCTCCAGTTCGCCATACTCCTCAAACTTTCCATTTTTATATCCTCCTCTGTAGGTGATGCTGTTGCTGAGCTTCATCACCACAGTTCCACTTTCAAACTTACCGTCTTTGAATATTCCTTTCCTTAGCTCTTCTTCAGGACCCGTCCACTCACCATTGCCATTGGGCTTGCAATCTTCATTAACCTCACCCGTATATACACTGCCATCCCCGTAGGTTATCCTTACTTCTCCGGATGCATCACCTCCCTCTACATCATCAAAAGTGGTGGGTTGCACCTCCATCGGTGGTTTCTTCAGTTTACTCAGAGCTCCAAAGTTTATTTTTTTATCTCTATAGGCCGGTTTCCCCTTTAGCTCCTCTTTCAGCAGTACATTTCCATTCCCATCGAAGATGATGTGGCTAAATTCTGACCTGTCATTCGGCAATTTTCTCTCCAGAACTATATCTTTCGCCAGGCCACCCTCAAACATTCCCTCCATGGAACAGCCATTTTTATGGGTAATTTTACCGTAGCCATGGCGTAATTTGTTGGAGTACTCGCCCTCATAGACGGAGCCCTCAGAGGGGTTGGTTTTCCTTACCTTCCCATTTCCAGAAAAGGAACCATCTTTGAATTCCCCATTTTCGTAGTCTCCACCCGGGCTTTTCTTCAGTCCCTGGCCATCGGGCTTCCCACCGCTATAGGCTCCCTCATAGACAGAGCCATCGGGGTTGTTTATCCTTACAACACCATCCCAAGAAAAGAGGCCCCCCAAAAAATTCCCCTTCCGGTGCTCTCCATTCGAATAGAGCAACTTTCCATAACCATTGGCTACTCCATCTTTCATAGGTCCTTCGTAGATTGATCCATTGATTTTATGGTCTCTAGCTGTTCCCTCCATAAAGTTACCTCCTTCAAACTTCCCCTCTCTGAGGACCTCACCATTAGCATCCGCTAGTTTCCCCTCCCCTTCGAACTTTCCATTTTTATATCCTCCTCTGTAGGTGATGCTGTTGCTGAGTTTCATTACCACATCCCCCTCTATGAACCTGCCATTTTTAAATATTCCTCCCTTTTGCTCTTCTCCAGGACCCGTCCATGTACCTTTGCCATCGGGCTTGCCATTTGCATCAACCTTACCAATGTATACACTGCCATCTCCATAGGTTATCTTCTTTTTGTCATTTTTGGATCCCCGCATCTTTCTATGCCTATCGGGCACCTCCATCGACGGATCCTCCAGTTTGTCCAGGCCACTGAAGTCTAGCTTCCCATTCCTATAGTTCGGTCTTGTTTTTAGCTCCTGTCTCAGCACTAGGTTTCCACAGTCATCGTAGACGACATAGACAAAGGTTGACCTGCCAGTCGGTGACTTTTTTTCCAGGACCACATTCCTCGCTTTGCCATCCTTGAACTCTCCCTCTGCGGAACAGCCATTTGAATGGGTAAGTTTTCCATAGCCTTCGTACTTTCCGCCGAAGTATTTCCCCTCATAGACATCGCCACCGGAGTTGGTTATTCTTACCTTTCCTTCAGAGAAGGAGCCGTTCGCAAACTTCCCCCTCCAGTAGTCTCCGCCCGGAGCTCTCAGCCATCCCCAGCCATTGGTACGTCCACTTTTCCAATCCCCTCTGTAGGTGTTACCTAGACTGTCGACGACTTTCCCATAACCCTCTCGCCCTCCATTTTTCCGACCCCCCTCATAGACGGAGCCATCAAGGGAGTCGGTTATTCTCACATTTCCTTCAGAGAAGGAGCCCAACACAAAATTCCCATCCCAGTAGTCTCCGTTCGGACTGTCTATCCTTCCCTTTCCGTTGGGAACTCTAGCCTCAATATACCCTCTGTAGGTTGGCCCATCGAAGCTATCAGTTATAGTTTGCCCTTCTTTTAATCCACCATTTTCAAAGATTCCCTGTCTGACTATATTACCATCTCGGTCCTTCAGCGTCCCATATCCCTCAAACTTCTCATTTTCATATCCTCCTCTATAGCTGCTGCCGTCGCTGAAGTTTATCACCGCAGTTTTCTTCCCGAGCTCGCCATCCCCGTCGTTCTCCCACGCTATGCTGAACACTGTTGGGGGTTTCTCTAGTTTATCAAAGCATAATTTTCCATCTTGCATGCGCTCCGGGGGATTGCTCAGTTCCCGCCTCAGCACTGGGTTTCCATTCTCGTCGTAGACGATACGGACAAAGGTTGACCTGCCATCCGGTGACTTTTTTACTAGGATCGCATTTCTTATTTGGCTATTCTCAAACTCTCCCTCCACGGAACAGCCATTTTTATAGGTAAGTTTCCCATAGCCATTGTGTGATTTGTTGGAGTACTCGCCCTCATAGACGGAGCCATCAGCGGGGTCGGTTACTCTCACCTCCCCCTTGAAAAGAGAGCCATTTACAAAATTCCCTACCTGATAGTCTTTACCCGGACCTTCCAGAAATCCCCAGCCATCGGGCTTCCCACCAGCATAATTCCCATAATAGACAGAGCCATCGGCGCTGGCTATTCTTGCCAGCCCCTCAACGAAGAGGCCATCCGCAAACTTCCCGTTTTCGTAGTATCCACCTGGGTGGTGCTGCTGTCCATAGCCGTCGAACTTTCCGTTCTTAATTTGTCCTTCGTAGGCTTTGCCCAGGGAAGTCCTCAGTCTCACCCAGTCTAGAGCGCTGTCTCTAAGAGTCCCTTCCACTACGTCCAGGTAATAGTCAAAGATCGGGCTACCTCCGGGGAGGAACCCACCTAACCTTCCACTCCAGAGGGAATTATTGCCTCTATCCAACCACCCTCTGTAGGTGATACCGCCTATGGCTAGGCTCACCAGCTGTGGGCCACTGTCTTCTCCTTCGTCCATATTTTTTCAGAAAGTATTCGTCCCGACAACTATACAACATAGGTTATAATGTGCAAGAGCCAGAATATTTATTTTTCCCACATGTGTTTGGACCTCTACACTAGAGGCTAGTTTGGTATGATATCCTCCACGTTGAATTGAATATTCTCCATATTCATCCACCGGTTTGTGGAGATGCTACCTACGAGGTCGCATTTCACATTTTTCCCACTGAACAGTAAATTGCTGATTCGGTCGTCGGTGATTCTAAAAATATTGGCAACAACCGTGCTTTTATTTTTAATCATGTTATTGGACCCAACAATGCATCTTATGTGATCGCCATTCTTGCCAAATTTTTTAGCGCTAAGTATCACAACATTCTCCAGAATTATCATTGGCCTTGGGTTACCGCTTCCAAATGGGCCGATGCGTCCTAGGTCTGCTACCAGCTGTTTGTTTATGGATCCCATGTCCAGCACCAGATCGGCATACTTCTCATTCCGGCTGAAGTAGAGATCGAGCCCGGCCCGCATGCCGTTCTCCACAAATTCCTTTATTGCTGGCAATTTAGCTAGCTCAAAGGTAAAACCACCAGCCATGGCATGACCCCCGCCGCTTATGAGTAGGTTGTTTTCCCTTGCTTGAATTATGACGGAGCCAATGTCTACAGTTTTGTCTACGGATCTGCAGGAGGCTTTACCGTACTCTCTACTGCGGGAAATAATAAAAACCGGCCTATTATAGCGGTCCTTTATTCTAGAGGCTATTATTCCTATGACACCCTCATGCCAGTTAGCTCCCTCGACGAAAATAACATGGTTATCAAACAGTCTATTACCCTCAACCTGTCCTATTGCCTCGTCCAGTATGGTCTTCTCGATATTTTGTCTCTCCAGATTGAAATTGTTCAGCTGTTCAACCAACTGCTTCGCTTCGGTTCTGTCTCTGCAGGATAGCAGCTTATTACTTATGCTGACATCCCCAACTCTGCCACTTGCGTTTATCCTTGGACCTAGCACATAGCCCAGATGGTATGTATCGATGGCATCTGTCAGGCCTATGATCTCAATCAGAACCGACAGGCCTAGATTAGTTCTCTTCCTAAATATCTCCAGTCCCCGCCTGACGAAGGCTCTATTTATGTTCACAAGCGGCATAACGTCGCATATGGTCCCCAGAGCTACCAGGTCCAGCATATACATGAGGTTTTGCTCCTCCATGCCAGTTTTCGAGTAGTAGCCCACATTCCTAAGATGGGTATTGAGTGCAATGCAGACCATGAAGGCCACTCCAACGCCAGCCAAATATTTATACTCAGACTCCTCATCAAGCCTATTAGGGTTGACCAGAGCTTTGGCATTTGGCAGCGTCTTCGATCCAATGTGGTGATCCGTTATGACCACATCGATCCCCAGACTATTTGCCAGCTCAACAGCCTCAAAGCATGAGACGCCACAGTCTACAGTGATGATAAACTCTACGGCCTGCTGCTTCAGCTTCTCTACAGCCTGTTCACTCAGACCATAGCCGTCTTCACTCCTGTCGGGTATGTAGGTCATCACCTCCACTCCGATGTTTCTAAAGAATATTATCATTAGCGCGGTAGCGGCGGCTCCATCCACATCGTAGTCACCGAAGATGCATATCTTTTTTTTGTCGAGGATAGCCCCGTAGATAGCCCCAACGGCCCTATCCATATCTAACAGATGGTAGGGGTCTTTCAATAGCCTATTTATCCTGGGGTTCAAATAGTCGTCGACGCCGTCTAGCCCAACGCCCCTTATAGCTAATAACCTACTGACTGTGGGTGGAATTCGCTTTTTCTGGTATATCGCTAGTGCTAGCTCTTCATCATAATCCCTCACACCCCAGCGGTAGCCCCTCACCGACCCCTGCTCTCTGAATATCATTTTGAGGAAATAACGTATTGATCCTAGGATAACCTATCCAAGACAAAATGCAATAGGGGGGGTTGCAAAAAACTAAATCTGGAACTGTTTTGATATTTCTCCACTAGCCACCTAGCTTTCCCGCAGAGAGAAACCCAGGGAAAACCTAATTTGCAATAGGGCAATAGGTCTCTAATCTAAAAAGATTGCTGATTCTAGGGATCTGCCCGCCACAATCCTAACACTCCTGGAGGAAAGTAGAGCAGGCCGATCCAGAAACTGTGGAGTGCAGTCTGCCGAAGATAGGGGGCCAGAGGGCACACCCTCTCCCCCAGTCTCCCAGGACCACAGAAAACCGCCACTCCCCCTGGGAGTGGCGGTTTTCTGTGGCACACCCCCGAGGGAGCGGCAGCTGACCCACTCCTATTTTGGGCAGGAGCACTTGCAGCCGGACGACGACCCCTTTGAACTACTCGAAGAAAACTCTGAGTTGCTCTTAGATGACGCAGACACACTCTTCTTAGGAGCCGACTTACTGCTTCCGAAAGATTTACTCTCTTTCTTAGCTTCTCTAGGCATAACACCCTCCTCTAATTTTTTAACCCTAGCCAGATACTAGGGCGCCTCTCATAATAATCAACGGCAATTTTTCCCACAATTCTCCAATCTATCGAGATCTACACTGCTCGGCCAGCTCCAGATGGTCACACTAAAAAATATTTTCCGGCTCTCTGGTGGATCCCGGATCCAGAGAAGATTACTAGTGTTTTTTCTCGCGGCCCTCCTTCGGCTCCAGAGTCCTCCCGACCTCTCCGTTGGCGGAGAGGCAGTTTAGACAGAATAGACGAAGTGTAAGGCGGTACAGAGAGAGCGCCCAGTGTTTTACCCGGGCCACCATTCCCCTTGGTCCAGCGTATCTAGCCTCCTCTACCGTTCTTCTCTTCTCCTCTTCTTTTCTCTTTCTCTCTTCCTCTTCTTTCCTTCTCTTCTCCTCTTCTATTCTTTTTATTTCCTTCTCTTTCTTTTTTCTCTCCTCTCTTTCCTTGTTTCTTTTTTCTTCATCCTCCTCCATTGTTTTTTTCAACTTCAAAGCCTTATCGATCAGCTTTTTGGTTTCCTCCTTATTTCTTTTCGTTTTCTCATCATAATCTTTCCGCCGTTTTTCTAGGGATTCTATATTTTTTTCTAATTTTTCAGCCTCTTCCTCTAATTTTTTAACCTCTTCCTCTAATTTTTTAACCTCTTCTTCCAACTTTTTAACCTCTTCCTTTTCTTTTCTCTTTCTCTTCTCTTCCTCTTTCCTTCTCTTCTCCTCCTCTATTCTTTTTCTCTTCTCCTCCTCTATTCTTCTCTTCTCCTCCTCTATTCTTCTCTTCTTCTCCTCTATTCTTCTCTTCTCCTCCTCTATTCTTTTAACCTCTTCCTCTTCTTTCTTTCTTCGCTCTTCCTCCTCTTTCTTTCTTCGCTCTTCCTCCTCTTTCTTTCTTCGCTCTTCCTCTTCTTTTCTCTTTCTCTTTTCCTCCTCTATTCTTTTAACCTCTTCCTCTTCTTTCTTTCTTCGCTCTTCCTCTTCTTTTCTCTTTCTCTTCTCCTCCTCTATTCTTTTAACCTCTTCCTCTTCTTTCCTTCTTCTCTCTTCCTCTTCTTCCCTTCTCTTCTCCTCCTCTTTCTTTCTTCTCTCCTCCTCTTTCCTTCTCTTCTCCTCCTCTATTCTTTTAACCTCTTCCTCTTCTTTTCTCTTTCTCTTCTCCTCCTCTTCCCTTCTCTTCTCCTCCTCTATTCTTTTAACCTCTTCCTCTTCTTCCCTTCTCTTCTCTTCCTCTATTCTTCTCTTCTCCTCCTCTATTCTTTTTCTTTCCTCCTCTTCCCTTCTCTTCTCCTCTTCTTTCTTTCTTCGCTCTTCCTCTTCTTTTCTCTTTCTCTTCTCCTCCTCTTCCCTTCTCTTCTCCTCCTCTTCCCTTCTCTTTTCCTCCTCTATTCTTTTAACCTCTTCCTCTTCTTTTCTTCTTCTCTCTTCCTCTTCTTTCTTTTTTTCTCTCTCCTCCTGAACCTTAAATTTTTCTCTCAGATCACTATAGAGATCGAAAGTCTTACAATTCAGATATTCCACTTCTCCCTTGTACTTCCAGATCTCCTGCGCTAGATCCAGTGCTCCCTTGTACCCCCAGATCTTCCGCTTTAGATCTGAAACTCTAGTTCTTTTAGTACTAAGTTCATTTCTATTTGAATTTAGATTGCGAATAATATCTCTATAGGCTTCTATACGCAACACCTCACCATTGAACAGATCTTTAACTTTTTTTTTAGACGCCTCATCTATCTGGCCATAGCTAGCAGCCAGAAGATCAAGAATAGCATCAAGTTCTTCGGAGATCTTAAACTCTTTAGGGACTCCACACTCTTCGGTGTACGGAAGCTTTTCGCTATCTCCTTGGCTATTTTTAACTCCGTACTCATTTCTAATATCCTCTACGATCAATCTAATTCTCTCCCAGGATTCTCTTCCTTCCCCTGAGAGGGTCTCTATCTCTCCATTCAATTTGTCGATTTCAGCACCAGCTTCAGCTAATAAGTTTTTGAGTTTATTAATCTCTGAAGATTTCAATGCCTGGATTTTTTCATCTATGGCCTGGTAGACTTCAGTCACTCCACCAGAACCTTTCGTGGAGAGAGGAACCAGAATATCCTTCACAAACACCTCATAGGAGGAGCCCCGGCAGAGGTGGTCTTTGCTGCGATCACTAAAGCTGCCCAGCAGTAGTGAGGCTAACCTACTCTCATCTCCATAGAAAGTTGGCTCTAGTTTTCTAGCACATAGCAATTCCGCCATAATAATCCCCGCCGAATAGATATCAGCGGTTCTGGAACTTCCAGCAGAGTCAGAGCAATCCAACAGCTCCGGTGCCCTGTAGTCATTCCCGACGCCTAGCCACTGGTCCGGCTGGTAGCTAGCAGTGGCACCGGTATCATCCAGTAGCCGGAGGTTTTTTGGATCCGGATCCGGGGAACGGGAAAACTCCAATAGGGAGATGAAATTATTTATGACAAGCTTCACCCTTTTGCCATAGCCAAGAGAACCAATGTTACCATTTTTCGCCACAGTGTTTCCCGGAAACCTTTCACTCCTTAGTTTTACGAAAAACTTAATCCTAGCGACAAGCGTTTCTCTCTGGGCACGTTTTTTCTCAACCTCTTCCTTCTTTTCTTTTAGAATGTCCCGGAGATCATTCTCCCTGGAGCTCCTGTCCATTTCTTCTTTAGAAGCTGCGCCTAGCTGATCAGCTATATCATCTATAATACTACTATAGTAGGGACAGAGCTCATACTTACTTTCTGTAGCTAGTTTTTTATCCAGTTCCGCCGCTTTGGTCCGGAGGATTTTACTACGCTCCTCACTTGATTCACATGTTTCCCCCGAGCCATATTGTTTTAAGTTATATTTATCCTCTAGACCATATTTCTCGGTAAATTTCTCATAGTGCTCTATACGCTGAAGTCTGCCATCATTACACGTACTATTATGTATTCCCACCCTATTTTTGGAACGATAATTAGACAATACCCTATTCATTCCATTGATAAATTTTCTTTCACATTCCAGGCTAGAGTTCAGGTCAGAGCGCATTTTCTCCGGGGGAAGTTCTGTTCCTTCTTTTTCTAGTCTAGCGATCTCAGCATCGCATTTCCCAATCTCCTCATCGAGTACTTCGAGCTCTAGAGCTGTAGAGTCTAGTTCACTGTCAATGGCATCAACTAGGCCATCAATGGTCAGCATCAGCGATGGGTTTTTTGCGACCATGTGCTGCTTCAGAATTTTTTTGACAAATATCTCTTCACCCGGCCCCATATTTTCCAGAGGAGCCAGATTTATTTCGCCACGGTAATCCAGGACAAAGCCGTAGGCTCCACAGCAGCTAAGGAGCTTCGCCACAGCAATGCCCAGAGCTCGGATATCCGCCGCTGCATAGGAAATTTCCTTAGAATCCTTCTCTGGCCCATACTCTAACACTTCACGGTCACTCTTTGACCTATTGTAGTCTTTGAAGCGGCGATCCAGAATCACTAGGGAGTTACTGCCATCCACAAAGAAATTATCCAGATCTATTTTGCCATCCAGAGCACTGCTCTTCAGAGACTTCAGAACGCGTACAAAATTACTATTGTCTAGCAGAATGTTCACGCTCTCAGCTATGGCATTGGGTTCTCCATAGAGTTTTCGAAGTCCAGAGGAGCCATCCAGGATGGTGATGCTGCTGTTGCTGTTGTCCTTGGATTCCAAGACTAACAGCGGAGAGAGTAGTATGTCACAACCCCCGGTACTGTTCGAGGAACCACGCGTGCAGGGCCTAGCTGTCTCCTCTACAATAAATTTTTTGCCATTGGCCTCAACGCTGTAGACACTAGTGCCCCCGTAGCTGCAGACCAGGCTGGCAGCGGCGGCTGGTGAATCCTTCCCTCCAGAGAGAAGCTCCATAGAATTTTTGTTCTTCAACAGTAGGTCTATAATTCTTTTTTCCCTGGAGATTCTCAGGTCTTCCTGTTTTTTAATCTCCTTCTGTCTCTCAGCCTCTAGCTCCCTTTCGACGAGGGTCAATCTCTCATAGTACGTACCCATACCCTCGCCTTTGCTCTCATCCTCGAGAAGTTTCAGAGCTCCAGCGGCGCTCAGCTGTGGATTCAGATTCTTGCCAGCAGCCCACACAGCTCTTAGGATTTTAGCCAGCAGCGGATTAAATGCTTCCAGTTCATCCTGCACATTGAGGAGTGGGTTATCCCAATAAAGAGCGTTGGTAAACATTTTAAAAAAATCACATAGGTCATCCCGTACGATCTCTGGCAATGCTTCAGACGTGCTATAGTCCTGAATGCTGAGCATGTTGCTTTCCATTATTCCGAAATCTCCAAACTTCATCACAATCATTTCCTCAACCTTCTCATCTTTTCCAGCGGTTCCTCTGGTTCTCCTAGTCAGAAATATATTATTTAGTTTTATGTCTCTATGCACCAAACCACTAGAGTGGATAAGGTTCAGAGCGCGCAGCAGATTCGAAAAATTACTCTCCAGGGTAGTCATGAGAGCATTAAATTCGCCGTTCTTCACACAATCAAGCCTAAAAACATTCATATCCTTGAAGTTGCAGTACTCCATAAGTATGACGGGTTTTATTTCCAGGGAGCTAGCATCATAGTATTTCACCAGACCCCCTGAACCTGGAGCTGTGCTATTGCCAAGCCTGGCTAGATAGACAAATTCGCCCTGGGCATCTTTACAACTATTTGTTTCCTTCAGAACGAAATGCTCACTATTTGGCCCGGCAGCTATTTGGTAGGCTGTACCAAATCCCCCCTTACCAAGTTGTGAGACTACTTTGACTTCCCCATTCTTGAAAAGATATGGAAAGGCCTTTTTTATCTTTTCTATCATCCTACTATAATCACTCACAGAAATCCCTTTTTATTTTTGTAACCTCACCATCTATAGTATAGCCAAAAACCACCATTTGTCAAGGAACAGCTAAAAAAATTATCTGGAAATGGTATTCCCGGGCTAGAGAGGGATTCCCGTGGCCTCCTCCGGATCGGGGTCCTAGAGCACCTAGCCAATGCCCAGACCACGCCCTGGGCCATCCCTTTCTCTGGCCAGGGCTGGGTAGGCCTCTCTGTTCGCCTCCTGTCTCACGTAGCTTTTTTCATTGAGCATCGCGTTCATTTCCTCCCTGGCCCTTGCCTCCAGGGCAGATCTCTCCGCCTCGCTACGGTAGTGTATGGTGCATCTAGCAGCACCATCGGAAAAACTCATGTTGTCTATCCAACCTCCGACACCATCCCTCTCAGGGTCCTCTTTCTCTGTTCTCTGGCCATTTACATACTGTCTAAGGCTGGCCATAGGGTCCCTGTCCTTGCCCGGGAATTTATCACCGAACGCCCCCCCGCTCCTGGGCCCCTCATGCAATAGCCCATCCTTTCCTCTCTGTCTTGGGGTTTTGATCTTGTCTACCAGAGCTTTGGCGGCCTCTTCATTCTTCACGGCCAGTGCCGGATCTGGATCTCGCGCATTCACAAGGATCTGGGCTGTTCTCAGTGGATCAATGGCCCCCTTTGTCCCAGGGTCTCCAATTTTCGGTCCCCGTTCCTCCCGTTCAGCTGGTTCCATCTCTATCACATCGTAGCCCAGGGCCTCCAGCTGTCTAAGAATGGCCCTCGGCAGGGAACCATCCACCACTATCCTCTTTTTCCCTCCGCCCTTGGCGACTGCCGAACCTATAAGCCTGTCTAGCTCCTCGGAGGCAATGTTGAGCTGTTCCAGGAGGAGCTTCCTGAGCATAACCTCCCTTTTCCTCTGCTCTCTAGCCATCTCATCTCTATCCATCCTGTCCATCTGATCCCCGTCGTTTAGTTTTCTGCCCATGGTCCAGCAAATTGTTAGTAACTATACCTCTTCCATTGTCCTCAGCGCAGCCAGGAAGTCATCTAGAGCTTCGCTGTCTTCCTCATTTTTAATCTCTTCCTTGAGTTCAGCTACCTGGGGAAGTAACTCATCGATTTCTTCTCCTGACAGTCCGAGACTTTTTATCTCTTCCATGCTAGCATCGTATTTTTGCCTATCTTTTCCGCCGGCCTTAGATTTTTTCTGGAGTTTCATATTTTTTTTCAGGAAACGCTTGGCGGTGCTCTCCTTTTTGAGGTTTTTCTTGGCAATTGCCCTAAGATCCGCTATCATATCCTCCTGACATTTCACCTCACTCTCTAGTCTGGCCATCTCTTTAGCTCCGGCCCTGCCTCCGCCTAATTTAGTCCGTTTAGCTTCAATGGATTCAGTCTGTTCCCCAATGAGTTGACCTATGAGGTTAGGGGATGTGTTCAATTTTTCAAGAGCCTGCATCTTAGCTTTGTATTCCCCTTTGGCTTTCCGTGAACTTGGAGTATCTCCGTCCGACCCATATTTTAACTTTTCGGCCTCCTCCATGAGTGTTCTGGCTGCCTCCTTGTCTAGCCCTCTCTGGATGGCTCCCTCATTCCAGAGCTTACTCAGTCCTTTGCCGACCTTTCGCCCGACCGCCTTTAGCCTCTGCTTTGCAATCCTAGAGGCATTGTGCCTAGCCCTTACGACCGAATTCTCAAGTTTTTCCTTGGCACCAGCTACTCTATCGTAGAAATTTCTGATGCCCCCTGCCAGAGAGGCGAACCCTTTCCTATCTTCTGGCTTCAGAGGCTTCCCATCCTTGTCAAGCCTGGCGTCAGCCACTCTACCCGCAGCATTCCGGATGCCACTGAGAAGTGCGCCGGGAGCATTGTTAACATAGGTTTCTCTGAAGGACTCGAGTTGTTTACCGGCCTCCATGGCCCTGCCCAGGGCCTGGCCGCCGATGCTTCCGATGCCCAGCTTATCGTCACTGGAGCTGGTGAGAGAACTGGAGCTCTTGGTTACATCCGAAATGTTCTTGAATATTGCCGAGGATATGCTCTCCAGGCTGTCCAACACCTGGTCGAAGAGGGTGAAAAACAGAAAAACAATCACGACGTCAAACAGAACATTTTTTAGGCCGGAGTTGTAGAGTATACTTATCTGACTGACTATGGGGATGCCACCTATGAGGCATATGAAACTCGATGAATCGCTAGGACACTCTAAATTCACTCCACGGCCACGGATGCTGTGCTTTGAGAAGGTCACGTCCTTCAGAAGAATAATGTCCATCACATTAACGTACATCACCGTAAAGGCGAAATTCATGATTGGTTTAAGTATGGTGTCCATCAGATACTCCAGCCAGGTGTTGAAAATTGTTTTAGTTCTCTCGAAGAACATGAGTGGCAGGACTATGGGGGACACAAATATCAGTATGGACAGGGTGAAAAAGGCCGAGGTAAATATGTAGACGGCCTTTATCAGCACGCCGATCACAAGAAACAGGAAGGTCATCATCATGCCAAAGAGGAAGGAGCCTATGCCTCCGATTACCTTGCTGACTATGCCGTCCGGGAAAAAGTAATTTGGCACCAGCATGATTGCACTGTAGAGAAGAATGTTGGGTGCCATTTTGTTTGTGGAGTAGCCGAGATATTTGATCAGCTTGCAGTCCAGCATATCAAAGAGGGCCAGGTAACTCTTGTTCTCCTCGTATTCGCTAGTGTCGAAGTAGCAGCCGTCATATTTTTCACTCCACAGATTTCCACTAACCACCTCGATGCGTAGTTTGTCGCTGTTGTGCTCGTTATACTTGTCGATGAAATACAAAAGCTGCGAAATTTCCTGGTTACTAGAGATAACAATGTTTTTCTCCATCTGCCCGCTATAGTTCCTCTCTCTGATAAAGATCTTAATGGCCTCTCCCCAGTCGGAGTCTATTCCATAGTTACTATGGAAACCCTTAGCACATTTTTCAGTCAGAGAATCCCTTCTCGAATAGTGAATGTTACCGAATATATCGTAGCTGAAGCACAGCATAATGTCTCGATCGCTCAGAGTCACCGAGTTTTTCTCCACAATTTTTATGACGTTCAGACTATTTTCCGCTAGGTCTAGCATCTGATTCCTTGGATTCCCCAGAGACTTCACAAAAATTCTGCTCAGGAAGCTGTAGCCAGCCGTTGAGAAATTTACTATGTGATCGTAGGCTCCCTGCTGCCAGCCGTTGTAGAATACCAACCAAGTGACTACCGCAAATTTAAACAGCGGCAAAATCATTTTCATTATATTCTCCGGCTTGGCCAAATTTTCCAGATTTCCCGTTAGAGCCTGTTTATAGAAGTATATTACCATGAACAGGGTAAGGGCAGCTTTTATTATGTTTATGAAATATCTCTGAATCTTCAGGAATGGATTGTAGTTTATTGGCAATTTTTGGTTCTTTACGATGAATTTGCCATCCACCTTCCTGTACCTACCCTCGAAGAAGGCAGAATTTCCCAGAGTTGCCTGCTCCAGCACCTCCGCCTCGGAGTCCGTGCCACAGTAGCCCGAACTATTCAGATCCTCTCCATCTTCGCAGAGACTGTTTCCGGCGACTCCGGCTATCAGATTCTTCAGACTTTCGAAGATGCACTCCACAATTGGGGCACAGAGCTGCCTTGGCACTCCTCCCCCCTCGTCCTGGAGAATATTCCTGGAGTTGGTCGTCGTGCCGTTGCAGGAGGAATCTAGAAACAGAGAGCCAACCAGGTAGTTATCCTCATAGTTCTCCTCCCGCTCCACCTCCACGCAGTGTGCCCGGTACTGGCAGAAGTTTTTAACCTGGCCGAAGGCACTGGACTTCAGGTAGTTAACCTCAGCCGGCTTCAGATTGTACTGGGCATAGGTGCTCGTTGTTGTGTCCAGAGCGGGCGAATTTCTAAAACCACAACTCCTTCTGTTGACAGCCTCCGCCTCCGAGTAGTTGAAGGCCTCTTTGAATGGTTTCTTTATGATATTTCCGTTACTATCCTTGTATCCATCAAAATTGTATATGGTTTCAAAATCATTCCTGTTGAAATCCACTATATCCGCCATATCTTTTTTGACATTATTATAGGTGAAAGCGGCAAATTTTTTCCCCGCACTGCTGAATTGCTCCTTGTACTTCCTTCTAAATTTCTCAGAGAACAGCCCCTCTCTACAGGTAGCCGCGTTGAAGTGGGTGGCCTCCCTCTGGAGAGTGCTGTTCGGATCACGGTAGTTTGTGAAGTAGTCGGTGTCGCAGTAGCTGGCCCTATAGTTCAGACCGGCATTCAGTTTAAAATCATAGGGACATAAATTGCCGCTGAATACACAGACATAGTCCGTATTTTTCTTTTTGCCAGTCTCAAACTCAAACCCATCTATCTTGCAGGTTGTCTTGTCCAGGTCGGCATTGCGATTCACGATAAACGTGAATAGGCTGGAGCTAAGCTCTCCGCCGTAGCCATCTATCACATTGGAGAGACAGAAGGTGCCATCCTCCACACCGTTTTTACTCTTGTCATGGATACAGACGAGATGCTTACTTCTGTGGCGGCAGCACTTCCGAGCCTCGATGAACACCTTCTGGCATAGTCTATCATATTTTTCACCCTTCACAAGGTAATATTTTATACCATTCTTCTCGGCGACGATTTCCGTTGCCGTTAGCATGTCCTCGCTCTCAACGTCCTCCTCTGGCAGAAAGCAACCACTCATCCCGTCGTAGAGAAATCTGTTGCAGGCAAAATTGGCTTTCTCATTGCCTCTCATGTAGTACCTCTGGAATATGCCCTCAAAACCCTTCTGGGCCTTGGTTCTTGGATCTATGCAGTATTTAGTTTCATAGTTTATAGTTTTGGCCCTATTGTCATCGCCCCCGACCCCGTCCTCCAGCATCTCCTCCCTGTTGCTTGCGTAGGATATGTGTTCCCTACCCCCATAGACGTATTCCCTGTAGATCTGTTCATCTACGCTTTTCTTAACCGTTCTGTGCTCAATGGCGTCAACGACGGTCATGTAGTGGGAATGTTTGTAGCCACCCCTGACCCAATACTTTCCATCCTCTGTCTTCTGGTAGCTAAGCCAATCGTGACCACAGAAGCCATATTTTTTCAGGGCTGCCTTCGCTCTCTCCCGAATGGCGTCGCTCTTGACGACTATAGTGATTGCGGCAGCGGTCTGGACAGCCTGGGCAGCTAAGATTCTAGTGGCAACACAGGGCCAATTCTGCTTGCCTATGTCGAAGGGAAGATTCATCAGAAGGTCGAAGGTGGTGTTGATGCTCATCACTGCAAACATCGTTATGGGGTCGAGGGCAAGTTTATTGTCGAAGAATATGTTCGCCGCAAGCTCCACCGTCGTTATAGCCAGTTGAGCTATTTTCACACCTATTTCTAGGGCTTTCTTAATCTTTGATGTTGCCTGCGAGGGGTTGGGCGACGAGATTATGCATATGCTCTCAACTACCGGCATCTCAGCTATAAAAGCGGCAAATAGGGGGATATTTAGAAGAATGCATGTCTTGTTGGTTGCACTAAAGGAGTATGAGCACTTGGTTCTGCTAGAAAGTAGATGGAGGGGGGCCAGGACATTATTATCCACCGCCCTCTTCAGATCACACTGCCCCGTCGCCTCGTTAACCTTTATGTCGAGAGGATAGATTGGAAACATGGGATAGCCTCCGTCTGGACTGGTTTCCATCTTTGTCAGATATTTAGTCTCCTCCACGTACACCTTCTGCTGCTTGCAGTATAGATTTGTGCCAAAAACTACTTGCATGGCTATGGCGCTGGTGCCCTCGACGTTGGAGGGGGCGAATATGTCCGCCATTATGGAACCAGCCATGGCTATACCCTCTATGCTCTTCACATCCGATTCGACCTCGGCACCATCCTCGTTGCCACTCACCGTGATTGTTATCACCATCACTATGTAGGCTACAGCCGGCGCCAGCAGTGACACTCCAGGAACAAGTTTAAGGGTGGTCATAATGTTTTTCAGAACCGAGTTATCACTTCCCGGCGGCAGATCATTATCATCACCAAGCTCCCTGCCACAGGTATTATAGCAGTAGTCATTTTTGGTGTTACACTCGGCAAGGCAGCCATTCCTGGGACCCAGGGCAACTACCCCAGCGATGACCAGAGGAAAAATAAAAAAACTGCGTATCTTCATAGCAAAATACCGTCCACTCATTGCATTAGTCATTTGTCCCTGTTCCGCCAGTTTCTAAAATTATTAAAGGCACCCTTCCCCACATCCTTTGTTTTGTTGGCCAGCTGGGCTCCGGCGCTAGCCACCTTGGTGGTGATATCCTTTAGCGAAGGCAGACCTTCGGCGTTGTTATCAATACCCTTGAATCCCACAGTCTCGTAGGCGAATAGGGCAGAGGTCATGGCGGAAATGTAGGCGGTCATTTGCTCAAATATAAATATTAGCACCAGCAGAAAAATGATATTTGAAAACATCTGGAAAAAATTGGCCACCTGGATAGCCAATCCGGGGAGTCCCGCAAAGCCACCTAGAATCATGTTCAGTATCGATATGGGGGTATCAACCTCTAGATCCGGAGCACGCACCATAAGACAGAGAGGGGAATCCTCGATGAGATTTATAACATTACCCCTCACCTGGGCACATTCCTCCTCCTGCTTTTTTACGGTATCCTTGTCCCCTCCCACGTAGAAAAATTTACTTTCACTGACCTTGCATATTTTTCCGCAGTAGACATCCCTTATGGGCTCTCTAGTGCCCACAAAGAGCGCCTCCCCGACGTAGTACTTGTCGAATACCGAGAAAAACAGACTCAGCGCCATAAACAGAAAAAGCGGGGACATGATATTCTGCGCTATTCCAACCAGCCACTTGGTAAACGCACTTTTAGTTCTTTCGAACAGTGCCAGAGGAATAAATATCGGAGAAAGAAACAGGAGGATGACTATGGTGAGGGAATTAACTATAAATATATAGGAAACTCGTATGATAAAAAACAGCAGGGACAGGAATATCAGTAGAACCGGTATCATCATCAGAATGGCCAGTCCAAGGGAGCATACGCCCATTATCAGAATTGCTATTATCGGAGGACTGGTCAGGTTATTCGTGTAGTAGCCAAAGTATCTAGATAATTTGCAGTCCATGGTATCAAAAACAGATATATATTGCCTATCCCCATAGGAACTGAAGTGGTTGTTTATGTATTTACTGTCAGAAAAATAGCAGCCCGAGTACTTCGGATTGTCGTAATTCATGCTCTCGCCGTTGGCTGCCACCAGACCGAGGGCAAACTCCGTCACTATGCCGTACACCCGGTAGACCCTATCGAAAACGTAGGGAATCCAGTTGTTGCTGATGGAGAAGTAGGATACGCATATCAGCTTCAGTATAAACTTGGATAACTCCTCGGTGGTGAGGCCCTTGTGGCTGATGGCTATGTTGTAGCCGTAGAGAACCACGGCCAGGGCTAGCAGAGCCCTAACCACGCCATGCATGTAGCTCTTTAGTCTTTTGAAGGAATTTTTATACTCAGCCATTCCATCCAGATTCTGCCTATTTCTATAGAGCACGCCACTGGCGCAGTCATCATCTTCGCTTGGGCTCTCATTGCCGTCCACGCACCTCGTGTGCCCGGCTCTGTTCAGCAGAATATTCTTGAAGGTCTCCACCGTGCACTCCACCAGTGGCGTAGTTAGCAGTCTTGTGGATTTGGAGGTCGTGCCGGCGACACCCTCGTAGTTGGTAAAATTATGGGACGAGCCCACCGAGTTTATGCAGGCGAGATCTATGTAGGGTGAGTTATATTCTCTGGGCTTCTCGTCGAGAGGCGGAATTCTGACGCAGTGCCTGTCCAGCTGGCAAAAATTCGACGGCCTGTTGTAGCAGGCGCTGATTTCTCCGCTATCGCTGGCATAGCAGGGGCCCATGCAGTGTCTATTGCCATCCTCATCGAAGGTACAGTTGTTTTTCTTGTTCTCCCTGACAATATCAGTCATTTTTGTATCCTGCTCGTACTCCTCCGTCCCTTTCTTCAGTTTAACCTTAAAGCCGCTCTCGTAGCTCGAGGAAAATTCGGTACCGTAGGTCTCACTGCCCCCCATCAGTCTGAAATCGTAGGGGCAGAAACTATAGGTCTCCACACAGTACTTCGTCGGGTCAAACTTGGACTGTACTATTTTGAGTTTTACGGTTTTCCCAATTGTAGGTTTGCTGCCAGAGATCACATGGGCGATACCTTCAATATTTTCGATTGGGTGTCTCAGCGTACCAATGCCCTCTCCGCACATGGTGTTATACTCTTTGGTGGCGCTGCTGCAGGATGCCGTGTCCTTAGACTCTCCGCTACATACACTTGCGTTATCCACCGTCTGTGCCTTCAGATTATCGCAGGCAGTGGTGTTAACGCTGTTAAAACCGGCCATGTCGCTGAAGTCAAACTCAACGGTGGTAGCTATCTGGCATTTTCCAGGAGAATCATCTTTGTTGCACATGACGTGCTTCCCATCCTTCCCATCTATCTTCTCATCATTGTAGATGCATATCAATTTTTGGCTGGCATCCAGACAGCATTTGTAGGCTTCTCTGTACTCTGGCGAACCTTTGACCATAAATCTCTCGCAGGCAAAGTGGGCCGCCTCGTTTCCTCTGAAATAGTAGAGCTGGCTAGTCTGGTCAGGGGTAGAGGCATAGCTCTTCCTCTCCTCCCGGGGATCGCTACAGCCATCATAGGCAAATTCGATACCATCGTAGACAAATTCCCTATACTCTTTATACACCAGCGAGGAGCGAGAATCGACGTCTTCGGTGGTCATGGTGGTCTCCGAAAATATCTTCTCGCAGGCGGCCATGTCTCTAATCTTAAAGCATTGGCTAAGGTTGTAGCTGTAGGACCCTGAAAAACTGCCCCTCAGTGGAAAATTTAACCTGATGTTGTTGAGGGTTATGCCTGTATTACTTCTACTCTCCTTCACCAGGTTTTCCTCTAGCCCAGAGCTGCCGTAGGTAAACCAGTTATCTCCACAGAGGGAAAGCTTAACAAACACCTGACTCGCTGCGGCGAACTGTGCTGACTTAAAGATCTCCTTGGCAAACTGAACGGTTGCACTGATCCCCATGATGATGGCTATTCTCTTCGGTAGGCTCAGCGCCGTAATCTTTGACACTATCATCATGGTTATGCAACTCACAAACATGGCAATGGTGGCTCCGAGGCATATTGGATTCTGGGGGTCGAGGTTATAGTCGTCCTCATCGTAGATAAGCCCCTCAACGTAACTCAATCCCTCCATTCCCAGGGCTATGACGATTGTCTCTATGGCTGCCGTCAGACCGTCTCCTCCTACGGCATTGCCAAAGGCCTTCAGAGTTGCGACGCAGAGGAGTGGATTAAGTACCATCTGCATCATATTCGACAGGGCGTAGGTCGCCCCCGAGGTGATGGCGTTAACGATGGTGTTATTGGAGGTATTACTAAAACTTTCGTTCGGAACAAAGAATTTCAACCCTTTGGGTTTACAGGAAAAACCCGATCCGGGGCTGTAGGTGAAATCCATTTCGCTGTCGGTGCCACCCTCATTGAACTTTCTGACCCTGTCCCTTGGGCCCACGACGGTCTCTCTAGAGATTGAGCCTCCCCCTGCCTCTTCACAGCTGGACAGCAGCACAGCAGCGAGGGGAGCAAAAATCAGAAGGCATTTGACTATCCTCTTGCAATTTAGTTTCATAGACTCTTGGACCTCCTATAGTAGATTTCTATCCAGTCCTCTGGATTATCGCTGCCAACCTCTTTGATTATCTCGTCGAGCAGTATGACGGTCTCAGCCCTTCCGGAGAGCACTCTGATCACATCTCCCATTCCAGTCATGTCTATCCGGGCTATGACCCCACCCTGGTCCTGCTTAACCAGAAAGTATCTGGTACCCGGGTCCGTCGTCTTTATCAGCTGGAATTCCCTTTCGCTCAGCATGAAGGCCACCTTATAGGTATCCGTTGCCTTGAGATTTGGAAGATATATCTGGGTTGCCGTCTGCTGCACGAGGGTGTCGGAAATGCTGCTCTTTGTGGCATCCTCCACGGACTGGGTGGCAAAGACAACGAAGGCATTTAACTTTCTGAAAACCTTCAGCCAGTCTTTTATTTTCGGAGCAAAGACTGGATTATCTATGAGAGCCCAGGCCTCATCGAGAATGATCATCGTCGGAGTTCCATCCAGAGAGCTCTGGATTCTATGGAACAGGTATAGTAGCACCGGACTTATACTCTTCTTGTCCTTAAGAATTTCCCCCATCTCGAAGCCAAAGGTATAGGAGGAGAAAAAGTCTATGATGTCATCGTCATTATCAAAGAGTTTCGAATGGGAATTTTCACTGTGCCACATTTCCAATCTGCCAGCCAGGGAATTTGGCCCGCCCATACCCAGAAAGGGAGCTATATTCCGCAGAACCCTCTTCTCGAAGGGTAGTTTGTAGTTACCGTTTATGGCATCGGCTATCCGGGCCATATCCTCGGCCGTTATGGATTCCCCGTTGACGGTCAGCAGAACTGTCATCCACTCTATCAGGAACGTCCTATTCTCTGGAATATCGGGGAGCTTCAGAGGATTAAAGCCAGAACACTGGCTAGCCTCTAGGATGGCATATTTCCCACCCAGAGCTCTGATGAAAATCTCGGCACCCCTGTCCTTGTCAAAGAAAAACATTCTACAGTTAAACTTCTGGGCCTGGGCACAGAGAAAATTCATCATAACTGTCTTGCCGGCGCCGGTTGGTCCGATTATCATCGTATGGCCAACGTCACGCACATGGAAACTGAAGAAGTAGGGTGTACCAGAAACGGTATTAAGAACTGTGCAGGCATCACCCCAGTGGTTACCCAGCCTCTTGCCGGAGGGGTAGTTGTGGAACGAGGCAAAACTGGCGAGATTAAGTGTATTTATGGTGGACTTGCGGACTACGTATTTGAGGTTGCCTGGCAGCTGCGCCCAGAAGCAGGCCTCCATGTTAATTCTCTCTCTAACAGCCGTTATGCCGACGTTTGAGAACTCAACTATGGCCATGGATATAGAATTCTCTACGGTTTTCTGCGTGTCCTCGAAGCAGCAGATGCTCAGGTGGTGACTGCCAAAGGCGAACTTACCGCTCATGGCTGAGTCGAGGGCCTCATCGATTTCTCTGATCTGTGAGACAGCCACGTCCTCGGACTGGATCATTCGCCTCTGCTGGAGCTGCATACTGCTGATGGCCATCATCCTGTTGGTATACACATAGGACTGGGTTATTATGAACTCAAAGGGCATCTGCAGAAAGCCATCCAGTATGCCGGCGTTGGTGGAGGGTCTGTACTCCTTCACGGAGGCTACGGCACCGAATTTGGAGCCATAGGGGCCTAGAGATTCGAAGACCTTTGAGCTGAAATACAACCTGTTAACCGGAAGATAGTGGTCCAGCACCAGTGGAGAGAGTCTATAGTTCTGGATCTGGCCACAGTTAACTATTACTCCCAGGAATTTCAGGATTTCGGAGTAGACCCCATCGGGAGTTTCCTGGAGAGATAGGAGTTCGGGACCGTAGTTTGCGAAACCATTTAGAATTCTTTCGGTTATCTCGTCAATTTCTGCCACTGCATCCTTGAAAATCTTAGACTTAGCGTCCTTGTCGGCTTTGCTGCGCAATTTGCTTATTATACTTCCTATCTTCGCAATGCCGGCGGTATCCTCCTTTCTAATTATACTTATGTAGTGTTCATTCACAAAGGATCTATCGCCACTATGCCTATCCTTCCATTCCTTGTTTAGCCTCTTGGCGAAGACATTTGTGTAGCTTCCCCCCGGATAGGCCTCCTCCTTCCTCCTGATGGTGTGAAACCAGAGAGCGAATGTACCTGAAGCCATTCCCTTCAGAAGATTGTTCCGGGCATTTTTCTTTATGTCTATGTCGTCATCGTCGGCGGTTTCGAAGGAAAAACCCTTAATCTTTATGACCTTCAGCAGACTGTTGTCCTTAAGGAGAATTGTGTCCTCGTTACAGTGCAGATAGTAGGGTATGTACTCGGCAGCACTCCGTTCGTTGGCCAGATAGTTTTGTCTCGGAGCCATAGGGGAGTCAAATTTGTACATGGCCACTACACAAATTCTGAGGTTTTTGGCATAAAATCCCTAGTAGACATCATAGGAATTAACACCCCCATGGAAAGTTTTGTTAGGACAGACGCTAAAGTTACTGGTTTTCATTATGAGCAACTCTAGCATCAGGGGCTCTTTGAGGCATATGAAATAGGCTATGCAGTGCAGACCTGGCATCATAACCAGGAGATACAGGAAATTACTCGTTATTATAAAGGCCATTATAGACCCCAGAGCCTCTATGGCGGCATAGACGTAAGTCACCCCCAGTATCATACTGGGCCTCGTTAGACCTAGAAATAATGGATCCGCCTCTATTCTTCCGCCAGTCATGGACCTAGGATAGTGTTATAGGGAGGAGGTTATAGAGTCCAAACAAAAAATCAAGATAATTATCTTGGCCCAGACCATAAATTTTTACCGAATGATTATTTCATTTCCCGCTGGCGCCTTCGGTTGCCCCTGGTAGCTGGAAAAATGTCCTCTAGATGGTGGTAAGAGTTCTCCGAGCTTCTACCGAAAAAGAACCCAGAATCTCATTCCACTGTCACTTTATTCCTTCTATCCCTGGACAGTGGTCTGTGTTGACACTACTATTTATTAGTTTTCTCTGGAAGACGGCGACGCATCGCCACTCTGGCGGCTGGGGACAGGGTCTAGCTCTGAAAATACCCGCTGGATCTGTTGCGAATTAGTCTAAACACAGAGCTGTTTCAATATTTCTCTAGCATCTGTCAGCTTCTCCAGAGAGAAAAACCCAGTAGAAGCCTAATTTGCAGCAGGACCCCATTGGAAAGGGGTAAAATACTCCAGGAGCTGAAAAATTACCTGTCATGGTGGAAAAACTGACTCCTAGGGTGAAGCTAGCGAAAGATGGGACCTGGGAGTGGCCGGAGAAACTTGACGGTCCATCGAAAAATCTGCGAATGGACCGTAGAATTTGGATGATGGCTTTGGAGATAAAAAATCGTACTTGTAAAATAAAAAATTCTATTTAGTTAAGCGGATTAACGTAAAAAACTGGAGAGGCGTGGAGGAAATATTTTATACCCGGGATAACTACTGTGTGTCTATAGATAACGACATAGTGACCGTTGGTTTGACTGACTTCGTTCTGGACGACATGAGCATGGTAAACTTTGTGGAGCTGCCGACAATCGGCTGCATCTGCAGTAAGACCGAGATAATTGGCCAGATAAACTATAACGACGGTGAAAGTTTTAACATATGCTCCATTTTCAATGGAAAAATAGTGGATGTTAATGATTCCCTCATTGATAACTGCGAGCAGCTCTTTAGCAGTGATCTAGAAAACAGCTGGCTCTACAGAATATACATTTCCTCTAGAGCAGAGTTGGAGAATGAACTCATATCCGAGGGGGAGTACGAAGACTATCTGGAAGAATCTCGAAGGAACTAGATGACTCTGAAGATAGCCGATGTCACAAAATTTACTCTGCAGGACTATCCGGGCAGGCTAGCCTGCATAGTGTGGTTCGCAGGCTGTGACATGAGGTGTAGGTATTGCCATAACGCTGATCTGCTAGACCAGAGAGATGGCTTTCTGGAGGAGGAGATGGTACTAAAATTTCTTAGAACTAAGGTCGATCTGCTGGATGGAGTTGTGCTGTCTGGAGGAGAGTGCACTCTCCAGAGTGAACTCGGTGATTTTATAGGTAAAATAAAGGATCTTGGCTTCAGAGTGAAGATCGATACGAATGGTCTGAATCCTAGAATGGTTCGGCAACTGCTGGGAGATCGGCTGGTTGACTCTGTGGCTCTGGATTTTAAGGCCCCAAGGGGTAAGTTTACTCTGGTAAGCCAGGTAGCTGAGACGCTCTATGGAAATTTTGAGGATACACTGCATTTTGTTCTGGAGAAATTTCGGGAGGGTAGCATTGAGTTGGAAATTAGAACGACTGTGCACACGTCGCTGCTCGGGGAGGATGATATAAATGAAATAATTAGGATTCTGGATGATCTTAGCTATAGTGGGGTTTTCTATCTGCAGAATTTCACTAGCACTGGTGGGAGAACTCTAGTTGACCTTGGAAATCAAATTCGCCAGCTGGATAGGAGTAGAATAGTCAAGCCAAAGCACTTCTCTCTGGGCTTTAGAAATTTCTGATGGGATTGGCGAAGTGGCCTAGGGGACTCTCCTCCGGGGTTGGCAGAGAGGGTCCGCTGGCAGTGGCCCCGGCTCCAGAGAGAGGAAGGGAGATTTGACAAACCAAAGTTAATGGCTAGTCTGGGACAGCTAGGAGCAATAGTTTTTATTTGACATTTTTGGTTAGGTGGTCGAAGGGTAGGAGCCATGGGTTTTGAGGATAGACTAGAGGACATTAGAGTGAAGTACGAGGCTCTCTGCCAGAAATTACTGGAGCCAGAGAAGCTGGGCAGCGAGTTGACGCGGATTGCAAAGGAGCATGCGAATCTGGAACCGATTGCTAACAAAATCGACGAATATTTTAGGACTAGGGACAATCTCGCCGGGGCAAGGGAGCTGCTGGAGGATAGGACTCTAGACGCCGATTTCAGGAAAGTTGTGGAGGAGGAAATTGCCGGGGATAGTAAAATTTTGCCGACAATTCGTCGAGAGCTAGAGGTATTTCTTCTACCCCGGGATGAGGCTGATGAGAAAAGTGCTATTCTTGAGATAAGGGCTGGGACTGGCGGAGATGAGGCTGCTCTCTTCGGAGCAGACCTTAGAGAGATGTACCAGAGATACGCCGAAAGGAAGGGTTGGAAATTCGAAGTTCTAAATATTTCGGAAAACGATCTGGGTGGCGTAAGGGAAGCCGTAATCCTCATAAAAGGGAAAAATGTATTTAGACAGCTGAAGTTTGAATCTGGAGTTCACCGGGTGCAGAGGGTTCCGGAGACCGAATCAAAGGGCAGAGTCCACACATCGGCCGCCACAGTGGCGGTGCTTCCAGAGGTGGAGGATGTCGACATAAAAATAAATGAAAAGGATCTAGAGATAACGGTCTGCAGAGCCGGTGGTCCAGGGGGTCAGTGTGTCAACACAACTGACAGTGCCGTCAGAATTGTACATCTACCCACAGGCATAACTGTCAGACAGCAGGATGAGAAATCACAGCACCAGAACAAAGAGAAGGCTATGAAAATCCTGCGGGCCAAGCTCTACGACAGAGAGAGAACGAAGAGAGACAGAGAGAGAGCACTGGAGAGAAAGGGGCAGGTGGGTAGCGGAGATAGATCGGAGAAGATAAGAACCTACAACTACCCCCAGAACCGGGTCACGGATCACAGAATAAACATGACTCTTCATAGAATAGATCAGATAACCAGCGAAGGCGATCTGGACGAGATTGTGGAAGCACTCATAGCCGATGATGAGGCCAAAAAAATAGGAGCCCAGGACTACTAGTGTCTCTTGGAAAATATTCCAGCCCACATCTCGGCGCATAGCCTGGGAGACCCTCTGGAAGAAGAGCTAGGTTTTTTATCTTGCATGTTCTAGAAGAAGAGAAAACCTAGAAACTCAGCCAGACTTTTTATTTTCTCTAGACCTATTTTTAAGTCTCGAGAGATACTGACCCTATCTCTATTCTA
>JAITSP010000010.1 GCA_031287725.1 Rickettsiales bacterium | reverse complement strand
GAGAATCTGCAATTGTCGTAGGTTCCATCCAGAACCCTGGCCACATCATAGAATGTCTCAACATTCTGCATCATCGTTGGCTTGCCAAATAGCCCCTTCACAACGGTTCTGTGTGTTCTTGGTCTAGGCTGGGCGATTCCATTCTCTATGATATTCATGAGTGCGCTGGCTTCTCCACCTATGTAGCAGGGATTTTCGACGGATACGGTAAACCCGTAGCGCCATCTATAATTGTTTATGTATTCGGCTATTCTTGGCCCAAGCTCATCCCAGTAGTACCTATTTATGTGGATGTAGACTTCGGCATTGCCGAGAAATTCCAGCGCATATTCTATGCCGCGGAACACAGTGTCCATATGTTCTCTCCATATGTAGAGGTCCTTGAAGAGACCGAGCTCTCCTTCGGAGGAGTTACATATTATATATTTCACATCGCCCTCGGCCCTCAGAACTCCCTCCCACTTCGTGGCCGTCGGAAAGGCAGCACCGCCCTTGCCCAGCAGCTTCGCATCTTTTAGCTTTTGTATTACCAGTTCTCTATCCATAGGATAGCCCTCCATAGTTCATGGAGGGACATTAATAGAGAGAATTTGGAAAAAAGCAAGTCGTCCTACCGCCAAAGGCTGTCTCCGGCTTCTAGCTCGGTATTCCTAGAGGCTATTCCTCCACCGTCATTTTTCTACAGGAAATCCCCGAGGGAGAGGTTCCTCTGGGGCTCCCTGGTTCTCCCCGGGTCCCTCGGAACTGGTAGCGGGAGAGGGTTTTGAACCCCCGACACTGGGATTATGATTCCCATGCTCTACCAACTGAGCTATCCCGCCCTAATATTCCTGACAGCTACTCCACCCTGGCCACAGCAACCCTTCCTGTCTAGGGGCTGGCCGCTGTCACTGGGGCTAGAGCCCTCTGTCCGGAGAGGATGGTATTTGCTGCCATAAAAAAATCAAGTGAGTGTACGGGAATCCACAGCATCTGGGACAAATTCACCTCGCCCTGTTTGGAGATAAATAGTACTCACCCTCTGAAATACACTAGCCCACGGTCGTTGACCTCTAGTGCCCTAGAATCTCTCATTTCCTATCCCTCCTATCTGCCCTAAACTTCTTGATGGCTCTGTAGGTTAGATAGGGCGTATACATAGAAAGCATCAAATATTTCACACAAAAAACTGGGAACATATATACAGCACTATGGCTGTAGCCACAGAAACAAAAGTACCGAAGTATAAGAAAAAACGGCAGGATTTCAAGCACTAGGCAGGGAATAGCTATTTTTTTCCGATCTCTAAAGTAGAAGGCTGTCGCCAGCAGATCCAACATTACAGATGCGTAGAAGGTCGTAAAATCTTGATTTAAGAAATCTCCGCCGCTGTCCATACAGGTACCAGCCGGAATATATCTATGGGCTAGGCTTTTTCCAAGAAAAGCGTAAAAGTAGAACATGAACGTATATTCATAGAATGACAGTAGATTTAACTTTTTGTCTCTGAACCTATGGATATAGAAATTCAAAAGCACAGAGACGGCAAACCCTGAGAGAAAGAGAAAATCGAACGCCTCCAATAGATGTTTTAACAGAACCCCTCCCTGGATGCGATCACTGTAGTATATGTGACCATAGATCTGGCCGTAGACCCAATGCCGGTTCACTATGAGCAGAACTAGACTCACTAGAGGTCTAATCAGTCGCCTATAGAGTGGGTAAAAGAATCCGTGTCCCTCCAGCATATCACAGAGTCAATGGCCGCTGTGCAGCACCCGTGCGGAACCTATTGCTAGGGAGATCCAAAGCTGTTGCCCGTGGACTCGCCGCCTCCCTAGCCTTTCTTTCGCCAACTCCCTCGCTGAAATTAACCATGTCCGAACCTCTCCCTGTTATCTTCATTTCTTAAATAGTTCACTACTGTCGAAGTAGTCCCCATCAATTCCGAGATTACTCATCCGATGCACCTCTCTTAGCATTTCCCCTTCAAAAAACCTTCTCCTTTCAATCCTTCTATACTCTTCCCTGGCCCTCCTCCTGAAATCATGGCAGTTATGCCGAATAGGATCATAGCCATATTCCCCACTGTCTTTGGGTTGAAACTCTTGCCTTATGTTGCCTATAGCCTCATCCATGATTTCCGCATTTCCAACGAAATCTTTCTCAGGATCTATAGATTCTCTAGATAGCTCCATGTCCCTATGGAAATTGCTACGAAGCCCCTCAGGAGAGTACCCTATGCTAGTACCGTTGCTGAAAATTATATTGTCGTGATCAATTACATTATCGTGATTCGAATCCGGGGCACGATCATCCCCAAAAGTAAATTTCCTGGCGAAAATAACAGCCTGCCTACCGTCTTTTCCAGATGCCAGAGGTCTCCTAGGAACAGATCCTTCGGCGACACTAACAAATAGACTAATCAAAATCGCAGCTCCAGCGAGCATACAAACCCCCCCTTGTGTTTATTATTAAAAAACTACCATCAAAAAACTGGTGGGTAGAACGACGCCCTGCAGCAGCCTTCTACGCGCCTCGGGGGTCGAAGACATAGCCAGGACCCCACTCCCAGGGAGAGTAACAGAATAGCCCAGAAAAGTCAAGGTGTACAGGTGTACAGGTCCATAACATATGGGACAAATTCACCCCACTCTGGACAGAGACAAATAATACTCTCTGGGAGTTTTGAAATCAAGCTTCGGATGGGGTCTATGGTTATTGTATCTGTATAGGTACTTGGCCAGTTCTTCTCTGAATTCTTCTAGAGAATTTGCTGGAAGATCTTTTCTGCCAGAGAACTCTTCTCTGACTATCCTATTACTTCTCTCCAGCCTGCCATTGTACTTTAGCCCTACTACAAATTAAGCTCCTATTAGGTTTTCCTTTCAGCAAGGAAGCTAGACAGGTGTCGGAGAAAGAGGAGAAAAATAGGAAAACAATAGCAGCTAGGCAGTCCCGAAGCCCGGAGGAGAAGTTGATTTATTCGTTTGGCTGGCTAGCCTATTTCTAAGTTAATTAACGTTATCTAACTATGCCAAGGGTTGTTATAAAAAATAGTGATTCCTCTCTAGAGGAGGCGTCCGTCTCCTGTCCTGCCAATTGCTTTAGAAAGGAGGGGGAACGGTTTGTGATAGATCCAGATGAATGCATAGACTGCGGAGTCTGCCAATCCATCGTCGACGAAGGGGTAATTCTGGAGGACTCCGAAGCCACAGAGAGTGCCGCCACCTTCAATAGAGAAAAATCAAAGCAGTGGCAGCCAGCCCAGTAGTACTGGAAACAAAAAATGTCACTAGAGTCTACCCCGAGGCGGACGGGGGCACCCTGCTGGTGCTGGACCGGGTAAATCTCTCGGTGGCGAGGGGCGAGATGGTCTCTCTGCTGGGGCCGTCGGGCTCCGGCAAGACGACGCTGCTGCAGATATGTGGGCTGCTAGACAGAGCCAGCGATGGTGATGTGGAGATAGCTGGGCTTTCCACCTGTCGGCTGGCCAGAGGAAAGCTCACGGAAATCAGAAAAAATGCCATAGGCTTTGCCTACCAGTCGCACCACCTGCTGCCGGAGTTCAGCGCTCTGGAGAACGTCGAACTGCCCCTCAGAGTTATTGGTCTGGCGAAGGGAGAGGCGGAGAGGAGAGCCTTGGAGACTCTGGAGAGGCTAGGCATGGCCGAAAAGAGAGCAAACATGCCGGCGGAGCTCTCCGGAGGCGAAAGGCAGAGGGTGGCCCTGGCAAGGGCGGTTGTGACTAGACCGGCGGTGCTGTTGGCAGATGAGCCGACGGGGAATCTGGATGACAGTAACTCCCAGCGAGTGTTGGACCTGCTGAGGAATATTCTAAAGGCCTACAATAGTAGTATGCTCATAGTTACCCACGACCGAGAACTAGCCTGGAGTATGGACCGGGCCCTAGTCATGGAGAACCATCGGGTTATTCCGGCCCCCAGTGGCTACCGTGGCTAGCCGGCCTCACTAGGAGGTGCTATTCTTCTTCCTGCGAAAGGTTCGAGGGGTATTTATTATCTCAATGGCTCGGGCAAGATCAATTTTTAAAATGTCATCGCTCTTTACGGAATAGAATTTCTTGTTCCAAGTCACGTAGGGTCCGTAGGGTCCGATGCTGGCTTTGACCGCCTGGCCATCGTCGGGGTGCGGCCCCAGAGTTCTCGGCAGCGCCAGCAGGGCGAGAGCCTTCTCCAGTCCTATCTCGCTCTCCACCAGGGTCTTTGGCACCCCGGTTCGCCTGGGCTTAGAGGTTTTGCTGTCCTCCCCTAGCTGGACGTAGAGTCCGTAGGGTCCTCTCTTGAGGTAAACGTTCTTATCCCCGTCGCTTCCCAGCAATTTATTCTCAAATTTTTTTTCCTCGCTGACCTCGACCCCCTCCTCATCGGTGGCTACACTAGAGATCTGCTTTGTGTATTTGCACTGGGGATAGTTCGAACAGGCTATGAATATGCCAAATTTTCCGGTTCTCAGGCCCAGGAGGCCGTCCTCGCAGCTTGGACACTTTCTGTCCAGTCCCTGGCCAGGGGACCCAAAAAACGAGTTGCCGAGGGCATCGGTCATTTTTTCCAGAACCTCGGCATTCCTTAGTTGTAGGGCCTGGTCCACCTCTCCTCTGAAGGGATACCAGAACTCTTTGAGTAGCTCCTTCCAATTTCTCTCGCCATTGGAGACCAGATCGAGATCATTCTCTAGTCTGGCCGTATAGTCGTACTCTATGTACTTTCCAAAATAGAGCCTCAGAAAGGCATTAACCGCCAAACCCCTATTCTCCGCCTCGAATCTCTTTTTACTGAGCTTTACATATTCTCTCTCCTGCAGCACGCCTATTATGGTAGCGTAGGTGGACGGCCTGCCGATCCCCAGCTCCTCCATTTTTTTAACCAGACTGGCCTCGCTATACTTCGGAGGAGGCTCTGTGAAGTGCTGTCTGTCCAAAACCTTCCGAAAGCCAAGATTTTCGCCTCTGCTAACGCTGGGCAAAACGCTGGAGAGCTCTTCGATCGGCCCATCCTCCTCCGTTTCGGAGTAAACTATGTGGAATCCATCAAATTTTATATTGCTGCCGCTGGCCCTCAGCATATGATTCGACGTTCTGATGTCTACCGAGACCTGGTTCAGAATCATATTTGCCATTTGACTGGCTACAAGTCTTTTCCATATCAATTCGTAGAGTTTATACTGGTCACCATTCAGATAGCTCCGCACACTTTCCGGAGTCACCTTCGGATCCGTTGGTCTGATGGCCTCGTGGGCCTCCTGGGCATTCTTGATTTTGTTTTTATAGACAATGGCTCTCTCCGGCAGATATCTGGGGCCATATTTTTCCAGAATAAGCTCCCGCGTCGCGGCTATGGCCTCCGGAGCCGTATAGACCCCATCCGTTCTCATGTAGGTTATCAGTCCCTGGCTGCCATTGCCTAGATCGACACCCTCGTAGAGCCCCTGGGCCAGGGCCATGGTTCTTTTGGCGGAAAACCCGAGTTTCTTTGAGGCCTCCTGCTGTAGGGTGGATGTGGTGAAAGGTGCAAATGGATTTCTTTTGACTTCCTTCGTTTCAATGGCGTCTACCACGTATTTTTCTTTCTCCAGCTCAGATTTTAGCTTCTTTGCCTGGGCCTCGCTGGCTATGGACATTTTGTCCAGTTTTTTGCCGTCGGCCATTACCAGTCTGGCCAGGATGACATCTCTGGCATTGGTCTCTAGAGAGACATCCAGGGACCAGTACTCCTCCGACTTGAAATTCAGTATCTCCACCTGTCTTTCGCATATGAGCCTCAGTGCCACCGACTGGACCCTTCCGGCAGATCTGCTGCCCGGCAGCTTCCTCCAGAGTACTGGAGACAGAGAAAAACCCACCAGATAGTCCAGAGCGACTCTAGCCTGCTGTGCATTGACAAGATCCATGTTTAAATCTCTAGCCTCGTCCATGGCCCTCAGCACAGTATCTCTAGTGATGGCGTTGAATACCACCCTCGCCACCCGGACACCCTTCTTTAGAGCTTTTTTCTGTCTAAGCACTTCCACCACGTGCCAGGCAATGGCCTCGCCCTCTCTGTCCGGATCGCTGGCCAGAATGATGGTGTCACACTCCTTGGCCCCATCGACCAGCTCCTTGACGTGTTTTTGAGCTGTTTTGATGAGAGTGTAGTCCATGTTAAAGTCATTTTCCGGATCCACACTGCCATTTTTTCTAGGTAGCTCTCTTATATGTCCAAAGGACGCAAGAACCCTGTAGTCCTTGCCCAGGTATTTGTTTATTGTTTTCGCCTTCGCCGGCGACTCAACCACAACAAGATTCTTCATTTTTATTTATAGGAACGGCTAACGCGCCAGAGGGTAGCCTAGTTTTTTTAATTTGTAAACCAGCAATTCTACACAACAATTGTACATTCTAGAAGTCCAAAGGCTTGTGGGAAAAATGACCTTTTGGCGTTAAAACTATGGCATTACCGATAGATTGCGGGACAAATAGGAATAGGAATGGTAGAGGTAGGCTCCGGCAGGACCCCTGGCGGTTTTGCCGGAGCGGAAGGGGGGCAATCCCCGGGCTTCTCCGTCTCCGGAACCCGACCGAGCTAGCCTCCTCCGCCGAGAGGCTAGAGAGCCGGCGGAGAAACGCCAAACCTAGCGGAGGTCGAGTATTTTTTTCTTCTCCTCGGCTGTAAGAAAATCGCTACCGTTCACAATGTTCCAGAAGTTTTCCTTTCTGATGGAGAGGGGGGATATGTCGTTTTTGCTGTAGCTAATCTCAAAATTTCCACCAAACATCGGCATAAGCCAGTTGCCCAGGCTACTGAGAACATTGTCTATGGTTGGCAGTATGGTCTGCTCCCAGAGGAACAGACGGGCTTCAGCCATGTTGTTATAGGTGTTGTCTCCAGGAATGCCTATGAGCTGGGATGGGACTCCAAAGGAAAGCGCTATATCCCTTGCTGTGCTGTGCTTCATCTCCAGAAAATCCATCTCCCTTGGGGTCATGCTTATCTCCTTCCAATCCAGTCCACCCTCCAGCAGCAGTGGTTTTCCAGCGTTGCCACTGCCCGAAAACTCGCTACCCAGCTGTTCTCTG
The DNA here is from genome assembly GCA_031287725.1 of Rickettsiales bacterium. Classification (GTDB taxonomy): domain Bacteria; phylum Pseudomonadota; class Alphaproteobacteria; order Rickettsiales; family UBA1997; genus CALXRO01. The sequence continues at coordinate 21,817 of JAITSP010000010.1, read as the reverse complement.
AGCCTTTCAAACTGATCATCCGTCAGAAATCCGCCATTTTCCGCATCATTCTTAACTATCAGAGCTCCACAGGGTCTAGCTCCATTCTGCAGTATGGCCTGGTTCCATTTTGACGCCTCGTTGTGCTGGTCTATGGAGTAGGCAGCCGGCTCCACCTGGGATAGGCCATACCAGTCGTTGGTGGGATGAAAATTCTTCAGATGGAGAATCTCCGATCTGCCACTCACCTGGTCAACCCTAAATTCAACCTCTCGGCCATTGACCCTGTATCTGTAGCCCATGGGGAGAGGAGAATTGCCAGCAAGGATTGTAACCCTGTCTGGTCTCAGAATAAACAGCTCCTTTGGTTCCGAGTGTCTCGAATTTTTAGCAAAAATGGCCTGCAGATAGGCGTTTCCGGCTATTAGTCTGTGTGCATAGAGAGTTTCAAAGAAATCCGAGGATCCCATGGAGGGATTTGGTTTCTTCAGCAGCTCGAGGATGGCGTGATCCGAGACTATTTCGCCGCTAGACCTATTCTTTAGGTGTAGCCTTACGGAAGATGCACTTTTAGCTATGATGGATATGCATCTATTAGCTATTACGTTTTTAACGTAGGACTCCTCCGACATCTGAACATAGTTTCTGTCGGTCCAGACGGGCTTCCCTATGTTCTGGTAGTAGGCTCTGCTGGAGCCCTGGCTACTACCCTTCTGCTCCTTCTTCCTGGAAAAAAATCCAAACATCACTGATACTCCGGTTTCCACAAACTAGGAGGATAGTAGACCCGAACTCTTCGGTCGGTAGTACATTTTCTACACCTAGACCGCCAGGGCGGTCTGAGATAGGCCGTAGGCCCTGGGCCCTAGCCCACCAGGCACCTAGCCACGACCACTAACCAACTTCGCGGTGGAGTCCCCTAGGATAAACTCTCGGTGGTCTTCGAGGACTCGTATCTCTATCTCCAGGGTAGAATCTCTGGGCCTTAGCCCATAGATCAGGCTAGGCCACTCCACCAGCGAGACATTCTGGAAAATCGTCTCCAGGTCTAGCTCGTAGAGCTCCTCAACCTTTCCAATTCGATAGAGATCCATATGGTAGATGTCAAAGCCGGGGGTACTGTAGCCCTTGACTAGGTTGAAGGTTGGGCTAGTGACATTCAGGCTAGTCCGTTCCTGGGGTGGAAAAAAATATTCTATGAGGGCACGGGCAAAAAACGTTTTTCCACTGCCCAGCTCACCCGAAAGGGTTACCATGTCGCCCCTCTTCACTCCGCCGGCAACGCGTTCCGCCAGCTCTCTAGTGTCTCTCTCGGAAAAAGATTTGTATATCATCCCAGGAACCTGCCGACACGTCTAGCTATTTCCTCTCTCCCCAGCACAGCCATGGTGGCATAGAGGTCAGGACCCTGTTCTCTGCCGCTGAGTAGAATTCTTATTATTCTCGTGACGTCCGAAATGCTTCCTCTGAAATTCTCCGGGTGCTCTTTGAAATCTCTAGGGCTGTCGGAGTAGCCGCACTCCCGCGCCAGGGATTTTATCTTTCCGAACCACTCTTCCCTGCTGTCCTGGGGTCTATAGCCATCCAGGAATAGTCTGGCAATTCTTCCCGCCTCTGGCCTGTCACTGTCCCGCAGTTTCTCCTCCACGGCCGCTTCCCCTAGACCAAAAAAATAGCTAATTTCATTTTCCACCTCGCTCCAGTTGGCCATGTCCTTCCTGACATTCTTTGTCTCCCGCCGCTCTATGGAGAATATCTCCAGAGCCATGTCTCTCCGGCTTTCCAGCAGTGCCGCGAAATTTGGGTTATATTTTCTAGCCCAGTGCAGAACATTCCCATAGACCTCTTCGGCCGTCATCCTTGCAATGACATTTTTGCTCGTGCTGTCAAGCTTCACAGAGTCAAAGAGAGCCCCACTCGCATTCATTTTTTTTATGTCAAAGGGAAACTCACCGTAGTGCCTGTCCGGATTCTGCCTCCTCCAATCCTCGAAGTTCGAATTAGCTATGTTTAGCAAATATTCTATAACACTATCCCTCGGATAGCCAGCCCTCCAAAAGTATTCCACATCCGCCTCCGGATCCTTCCTCTTGCTGAGTTTTCTCCTTGAGCCATTCTCCATTTTCATCAGAGGTGATATGTGGGCATACTTTGGGGCTCTCCAGTCCATCGCTCGGAACAGCTGGAGGTGCAGCGGCAGCGATGGTAGCCACTCGTCCCCCCTTATGACTAGATTCGTTCCCATCAGGAAATCATCCACCACATGGGCGAAGTGGTAGGTGGGAAGGAAATTTTGCTTCATCAGGACCACATCGAGGTCGTTCTCCGGATATTCTATGTTACCCCTCAGCAGATCATTCACGACAATTTTTCTGTCGAAATTTCCAGGCGATTTAAACCTGAGGACAAATTTTTCGCCAGCCTCTATTCTAGCCAGAGACTCCCGGGCTGAGAGGTTTCTATGGGCTGCCCAGGTCCCGTAGCAGCCCAGCCTTCTGCAGCCCTGGGCTTTTTGTTCGTTGACCATGGCCTCCAGCTCCTCTTCACTACGGAAGCAGGGGTAGGCCAGCCCTCGGAGCAGCAGTTCCCGGCCGAAGACTTTGTAGAGGGTTTTTCTTCTACTCTGGATGTAGGGGCCGTAGCTGCCAAGGTCCCCACTGGCCAGAGTGGCCTCATCATAGCTAAGCCCGAAGTCCCCCAGAGCAGCAAATACCTTTTCCACGGCTCCGGCCACCTCTCTTTTGTCGTCCGTGTCCTCGATCCTCAGAAAGAATAGGCCTCCGGATCTGTGGGCAACTCTCTCGCTGACTAGGGCCGAGTAGAGATTGCCCAGATGCATAAAGCCCGTCGGGCTCGGAGCATACCTAGTTATCCTCTGGCCATCGCCAGACTTTCTTCTTGGGTATCTATCAAAAATATCAGCCACCGTTGGCAGATCTCCGGGGAAAATTCTAGCTGCCAGCTCTTCAACCATTTCCATTGCCATCCCCCGCCAACCTCAGTGTAAATCCTAGCATAGATCCAAATAGTAAATTAGATGAAATGGACTCTAGGCCTATGGTTTGAAAAATCCACAGAAAAATGAGAGCCTGCTGACTAAAGTTCTAGTTGACAAAAATGGCGACAGAGTTAGGATGAAAAGAAATTCGGATGCCTATGACGAACAGAATTGTGGCTATTGACGGGCCGGTGGCCTCGGGAAAGGGAACTCTAGCGAAGAGGGTGGCCTCCTTCCACAGTTTACCCTACCTTAACACGGGAGCCCTCTACAGGGCGGTGGCACTACATCTACTAAAGATCTCCCTGGGTGAGCCAGCTGGCGAAGGGGAGGTGCTGGCTGTGCTGGGAGATGTTGACCTGTCTGATCTGGACAATCCAGATCTCTACAGAGAGGAGGTGAGCCGCCTGACATCAAAGATAGCTGTGATTCCTGGAGTTAGGCAATTTCTCTTTGGCTTTCAGGTGGACTTTGCTCACCAGGATGGAGGTGCTGTGCTGGATGGAAGAGACATAGGCACCGTCATATGCCCGGAGGCAGACTATAAATTCTTTATTACCGCCTCGGTGGAGGAGAGAGCACGGAGGAGGCACAGAGAAATGCTGCTGAAAGATAAAAACATTGACTATAATGAAATTTTGACTAACCTGATTGAGAGAGACAAGAGAGACAGCGGACGGTCAACGTCACCTCTAAGGAAGGCGGAGGATGCGGTTGAGGTAGACACAACGAACATGGGTATCGAGGAGGTGGCAGACTACGTTCTTTCTCTTATTAAATTCTAGGTCCTGGAGGGGGGGTCTCGGGGTCCCCACCGTTTGGCGGGGCCTGGTTTTGCATTATTAATAACCCCAGCTAGAGACAAATGGCGGATTTTGATTTTGAAGATTTTGAGAGTCTACTGGACCAGTATGACTCGGGAATAGCAGTCTACAACGAGGGCGATGTGGCCCAGGGTAGCATCATAGACATAGACAATAAGACGGTTACGGTGGACATCGGGGGAAAGACGGTGGGCTACGTGCCACTGTCCGAGTTTGCGGGCGAAAATGTGGCTGTCGGTGACCAGGTGGACATCTACATAGAGAAAATAGAAAATAAGAAGGGCGAACTGATCGTTAGCAGGGAAAATGCTAGAAAATATCAGGGCTGGACTAGCCTTAAGAAGTGTCTGGCGGAAAACAAGATCGTAGAGGGTAAGATCCTGGGCAAGGTGAAGGGTGGTTTCGCCATAGAGATAGGGGACATAATAGCCTTTCTACCGAGAAGCCAGGTGGATACGGCGGTTCTGGCGAATCCGGAGGATTTCGTAGGGAAAACAGAACAGTTTATGGTGCTCAAGATAGACGATGTGCGGAGAAACATTGTGGTGTCCCGGAGGGCTATCCTGGAGGAGCAGAGGAGTAAGGAGAGAGAGGAAATTCTGGCTAAGATTGTGGTGGGCGATATAATGAACGGAATAGTCAAAAATATCACAGACTATGGTGCCTTCATTGACTTCGGAAGCTTCGATGGGCTGCTGCACCTTACGGACATCTCCTGGTGTAGAGTTAGACACCCTTCAGAGGTTCTAAAGGTTGGTCAGGAGGTCAGGGTGCAGGTGATAAAGTACGATGAGGTTGCCAAGAAGGTTTCCCTTGGCATGAAGCAGCTCCAGGAGAACCCCTGGGAAACGATGGAGCAGAAATATCCGGCAAACTCTGTGGTTAAAGGTAAGGTAACGAGCATAGCCCAGTATGGAGTCTTCGTTGAGATTGAGAATGGAGTGGAGGGGCTGGTGCATATTTCGGAAATGAGCTGGCTGAAGAACAATGTGGCGCCATCGAAGATGCTCTCTCTGGGTCAGGAGGTGGAGGTTATGATTCTGGATGTCAATACAGAGCACCATAGGGTCTCCCTCGGCATAAAGCAATGTGAAAAGAACCCATGGAAGGCGTTCTCGGACAGCTATGCGGTTGGAGATACGCTGGAGGGCACCGTCAAAAACTCTACAGATTTTGGCATATTCATCGAATTCGAATCTGGCATAGATGGTCTGGCCCACCTGTCGGATCTGGACTGGGATGAGGCTGCGGCTCGGGAAAAGATAAAGAAATATAGAAAGGGTGACAAGGTCACAGTCATGGTGCTAGGTAGTAACTACGAACAGGAGAGAATTTCTCTTGGACTGAAGCAGCTTGCCAATGAAAACTTCAGGGCAGAACTGCAGAGGCTGTCAAAGGGCTTCAGGACCCCGTGTCTGGTGAAGAATGTTAGGAGAGATTTTCTCGAGGTGGAGGTGGATCTTGGTCTGAAGGGCATAATAAAGAGGGCGGACATATCCGCCAATGAAAAGGAGCAGAAGACCGATTCCTTCAGACCCGGAGAGAAACTTGATGCTACGGTGTCGGTCTTTGACGAGAGAACTGGTAAACTGATGCTCAGACTGAGAGAGGACGCTGAAATTGAGAAATCTCCTAGCCAGGGGGAGAGTGAGGATGATTTTGACATAGAGCAGTATATGGGTACAGATACAAACACCACTCTAGGGAGTGTCTTTGGGAATGTGTTTGATAGTATGGGTCAGCAGCAGTAGGCTGTGGGACCCGTCGGCCAAATGTCTGCCCTCTAGTGGCAGGGCGAAGGCCTGGGATGCGGAGCAGGACCGGCTGCCGTTGGACAATGAATAATTAAACAATTTGGAGGATAGATGCTTATTAAAAATATATCTACGGGGAAGAATGTGCCAGAGGCTGTCAATGTGCTAGTGGAGGTGCCGGCAAACAGTCTAAGCCCAGTCAAGTACGAGCTGGACAAGGAGAGTGGAGCTCTCTTTGTGGACAGGTTTATAGCAACACCTATGCGCTATCCCTGTAACTATGGTTTTATCCCTAACACCCTGTCGGACGATGGTGACCCCATAGACGTCCTTGTGATCACAGAATATCCAATAGTGGCAGGGGCTGTGATTCCCTGCAAACCGATTGGAGTGCTTCTGATGGAGGACGAGAAGGGCGGCGACGAAAAGATAGTGGCCGTGCCGGTGGAGAAAATGAACAGCGAATATTCCGGTCTCAGCGAAATAGATTCCGTTCCGGAAATCCTGCTGAATAAAATTAGGCACTTCTTTGAGCACTATAAGGACCTTGAGAAAGGCAAGTGGGTAAAGGTGTCTGGCTTTAGGAATTCCGAAGAGGCAAAAAGAAAGATTCGAGAGGCTGTCGAGAGAGCGAGATAGGCTCTACCCCTGGAGGATAGGTTTCTGGGAAGGGGGAGTTCCTGGGAGGAGAAATCCTGCTAGGGGAGTTCCTGGTAGCAGGGAGGAAGAAATTCCTGAACCAGAGATCGGAGAAAGAAGAATAAAAAAACCGGCGAGAATAAAAAAAACCGGCGAGGTTCCTCGAGAACCCTTGGCCCCCCTGCGGGGGGCCAAGGGCGACAGGGACAACCCGTCGGCTGGCTGTGTGTATTTTTAAAGGAGAAGTGGCCAGGAGACGGCGTCCGCATGGTGGTATTCCTCCACTGTCCCCTGGACCTAGCGGTATCTCCTTATTATCCTCTGGGGTTGAGCCTCCTTTATGTAGCACACAAGTTCGGCATTTATATCTCCTCTGTACCTTGGAAAGTCTCTGAGATCCATATTCTTAATGTTCTTGTAGTAGCGCACGTTGTTTTTCTTTAGGAAATTTTTTATCCTTCCCTGCTCCAGAATTCTGATCTCGTTGCCGAGGAATTTGATTTTACTGCTGCTGCTGTTACCGTCCGTCAGGCCTAGGAGCTCCAACCTTTCGTTGAGGACAACCTCGCCAAAATTTTTTCTGAGCACATCTCTGCTCCTGACGCTGTAGCCATCCACCTCAACTTTCGCTACTTTGTACTTTCTATAGAAGTCGCTGTCTGGGTCATTTATCATTTTCGATATGAAAACCTCTGAACCTAGATACCTGTAGTCGCTGCCACTCACGTTAGGAAAAAGTGCAAAATTATTCACCACCACATAGTGCTTTTCAGTGGGGTCTATCCTCAGCAGTGTGAGGCCTGAACTCTCATCCTCGGCCACTATGTCGACCTTAATGGCCTCTCCATTGAAAATTATAAAGGTTCTGACGTTCTCCGTGGTCTTCGTCACTCTGCAGGCTGTCGCTATAGATCTATAGCTGGTTATCAGGAATCCCTTGTTTATGAAAATCGCATTGCCTGCATGTCTAGAGTTCTTTACAAATTTTGTTATCTCATCGGAGTGGAAACTCCTGCTGTAGATCATCCTAAGACGTACAGTAATGGCCACAGCCATAACTCCAACCATGTAGGGCCAAAAGTTACCCATAAAATACCTAGCCTTGGGCCAGAAATTGCCCCTCAGCAACCTATCTCTGACTTTTCGCCATAGATTTCCTAGTCCTGTGAAATTCGCCGGCATTGGCCTACCTCCCCTAGATGTTAAATCTGAAATGCATCACATCCCCGTCCCTTAGGACGTAGTCCCTTCCCTCTAGTCTCATTTTACCCGCCATTTTACAGTTCTCTTCGCCTCCCAGAGCTATATAATCCTCACAGCCTATGGTTTCCGCCCCTATGAAGCCCCTCTCAAAGTCACTGTGTATAGTTCCAGCAGCCTTCGGAGCTGTCAGCCCTCTTCCTATCGTCCAGGAGTGGGCCTCCTTTGGACCAACGGTAAAAAAACTAATTAGATCCAGTAAACTATAGGATGTTTTTATAATTTTATCAAGCCCCCTTTCGGAAAGGCCAAGGGCCTCCAGAAACTCGCTTTTCTCCTCCTCCGTCTCCAGCATCGCAATTTCAGCTTCTATTTTTGCGCAGCATAGCACACAGTGGCAGTTGTTCGAGTCACAATATCTTTTAACTCTATTTGTGTAGTCATTTCCAGCATTTACATCCCCTTCCCCAACATTACAGACAAAGAATTGCCTTTTTGCCGTCAGAAGCTGTAGCATTCTGAATCCCCTCTCCTCAGCCGGGGAAAGGATCGTGTCTATGGCCGGCTTTCCCTCATTTAGAGTTACCAGAGCTCTTTCGGCGAGAGCGCTCTGTTCGGCCACCTCCGGACCGCTGGATGCTTTATTTTTTCTGCCCAGGTTCCGCAGACGGTTCTCCAAGCTCTCTATGTCAGCCAGGATTAGCTCTGTCTGCACCAACTCTATATCTCTGATGGGATCGACAGTCTTTTCCACATGGCCCACATCCTCATCGTCGAAGCACCTGACAAGGTTCGCCAGGCAGTCCACCTCTCTGATGTGTGAGAGGAATTGGTTACCCAGTCCCTCGCCTCTGCTAGCACCCCTGACCAGTCCAGCTATGTCAACGAAATCAATCTGTGATCTCAGGATCTCTCTGGACTTTGCTATTTTCGCAAGCTTCTCCAGCCTCTCGTCTGGAACCTCCACTCTGCCAATGTTTGGAGCTATTGTGCAGAAGGGGTAGTTCGACGCCTCAGCCTTCATCGTCTGGGTCAACGCATTGAACAGCGTAGACTTTCCTACATTTGGCAGACCCACTATGCCACACTGCAGTACCATAGATATCCCTCTATCCCATCCAATGTCAAACTCTAGAGACTATGTACATCTAATAACCAAAGAAGCAAGATATACTTCTGGCTAGGGAGATTCAAAGCATCCAGGCTAAATTAACCCCGCTGCACTAGGGAAAAATCCAAGAGCAGACAATGCGCCTCGATATTTTTCGACTCCCTGTCCAGTTTCTCCAGGAAGAGGAACCCGGGAGGAACCTAATTTGCAACAGGGGCTTGATTTCAAAACCTCCCGGAGAGTATCATTTATCTCTGGTCAGAGTGGGGTGAATTTGTCTCAGCTGCTGTGGACCTGTACAGAGGACTAGGGGGAGTTGCAAAAATGTATTAATTGTGCTATAGTCAATTATTAACAATAAATATTAGGAAAGTAGTGGAAATTTCGCTAGCGATGAATGGGGGGCCAGCCTTTCCCCTAGAAAAAGGGTCTGGAGAAAATCCTTCCGGGGAAATGAAGATTGGGTGTCGTATGCCCCACGCCGTTGGCCTCTATGAGGGAGAGTGTGTCTATAGGGACAGCAAACTTATTGCGCATGGAAAGGGTAAGTTTATATTTGTGGATGGTGCCTCCTATGAGGGAGACTTCAGAGATGGCAAATTTGATGGTCAGGGAAAATTTGTATACGCAGAAGGCGAAAAGCAGTTGGGCACCTGGAAATGCGGAGAGAGGGATGGTATAATTGATAGGGTAACCAGAACGGGTGAATTCCATGAGGTTTTCTGCCACGAGGGTAGGGAGGAAAGTATAAGCTGTATGTCAGCAATGTTCTATGGTGAAGATGGTTTGAGGATCGAATTTGGACTTGGCGGAAAAAGAAGAATCCTCTTGAAAACAGAGTTCAGCAGTGATTCTAGAGAAGCAACATTCTCGTCCCACACTGACTACTATATCTACGGGCCTAGAGGAGGAGTGGAGAAGATCATTAGGATTGATTACAACAAACTGAATACGCTGGCCAACGAAGAAATAGCCAGCTTCGATGAGCTTATAGCCAGAGAAGCTATTATAGATGTGACGGAGGGACTGGCGGAATCTGAAAAAATTAGGACATTTGGAGCTGCGAAGGAATACCTCAGAAGAGCCGTGCGGCAGCATATGGAAAATACGGGACAGCTTGTCGGGAAGCTATTCAATAGCGGAGGAGGGGATGAAATAACAAATTTACTTCAGCTGACACATATAAACACTCTAGAGCAGTTCAAATTCATGAGATTTGCCAATCCTGGATGTAATGTGGCTAGACTAGGGTACATATACGGCAATCTGGAAACCTTCCTGGGAGCTCTGGGCATCAGCACTGCCAATCTGGAGAACATCAAAACAGATTTTATCACTCTATCACTGCCGACCGCGAATCTTAGGCATAGAGTAAGTCTTATTATTAATATCGGAATGATAAAAAAACTAGTAACTCAGCAACACAGGCAATTGTCTGACATTAGCGAAAATGTTATGCTCTGCTTTGACAGTAGCAGAGTCATGAACTACCAAGGAAACGGAGTAAATCTCGGAGGAATCACAAAGTATTGTAGATTTGTGAACCAAAATCTACAGAAATATGGTGTCTGCTGGCTCTACGCAGCCATCGCAACTCTGTTGGCAGCCAGAAATCCGGCCCTGGTGGAAAGACTGCTGGCCGGCAGGATCCAATCCTATGACCATGGAGAGGGGATAGAACGGTCGGGATTGCCCAATGAATTTGAAATAAGTGTGCTCCAGCTGCTCCGGGAGGTCGCCGCCGGAGCAGGAATGGCCCTAGTTGGCGGATACATATTCTCTAGGAATGTGGTTAGAGATGAATTTGTATCGAGGCTAGAGGCATTTTCCAACGACCAAGCATTGATCCGGGCCCTGGAGATAAGAATTAACATTGCTCTGGGAGAAATGGAGAAAGAATGTGGTATAGAATTCGATGGGACATTTAGGACAAACTTTGTAGGGCAGTACACGGAGGAATTGTCCAGAGAAATCCAGCCCCTAAACCTTAAAATCGGAATGCTACCCAAACTGCTAGAGGCTATAGATGGCATAGACCAGAGGTATATGCTGATGCTGGAGATAATGGCAAAATTCCATCAAATAGAGATAATAATTAACGAATTTCTAGAGAAAATGAAACCAAAGGTGCTTGTCCTCAAGGAAAATTGGCTACTGGATCTGGCTAGTAGGTCTTCGCCAATATTTAACGCTCCTGGAGCCGAAGGCAACCCCAGCCAGTCGGCTGCTGGGCTCGGACAGGGCAGCGAGATGCTAGAGGTTGCTAGCCAGGCCCTAGACCATAGCCTTGGAGAAAATCTTTCCCACGTTCCCGGTTGACCCTAGAGGTCAGTGGTAGCAGCTGGTCCCGGGCTTCCACCTCCCGGGGGGTTGCAAATATAGATTAATTGTGTTATAATTGATTATTAATATAAATATTAGGAAAATAATGGATATTATACTAGAAATAGATGGAGAACCAACGCTTAGCCAGGATGAGCACGGAGGTAATCCTCGCTGTAGAGCGAATGTTGTATGTAGTGGGTTCGGTATCAGGGGCTCCTACGAAGGGGAGTGTGTCTGCCAGGACAACAGGATTATATTGAGTGGCAGGGGGAAGTGTGAATTCTTGGGTATTAGTTCCTACGAGGGAGATTTCAAGAATAACAAGGCTGATGGTTGTGGGAAATTTATACTTCCAAACAATAGCTGCTATGAGGGAGAATTTAGAGATGGCAAGTTTGAGGGCCAGGGGAAATTTGTATATGCAAATGGCGAACAACAGTGGGGCACCTGGAAATACGGAAAGAAGGATGGTATAATTAAATGTTTAGCCAAAACGGGTGAATTCTACGAGTTTTCCTACTGCGAGGGTAGGGAGGAAAGTAGAAGCTATATGTCAGCGGGGTTCTACGGCAAAGATGGTTTGAGAGCCGAAGTTGGAGCTGACGAGGAGAGAAGGCTCCTCTGGAAAACAGAGACCAGCGGTGCATTCTCGTCCCACACTGACTATCATATATATGGGGTCGGAGGAGGACTGGAGAAGACCATTAGGATTAATTACAACGGACTGAATGCACTGGCCAGCAAAAGAATAGCTAGCTTCGATGAGCTTGTGACCGGAGAAGCTATTCTAGATGTGACGAAGGGAGTAGGGGAATCTGAAAAAATTAGGACATTTGGAGCCGCGAAGGAATACCTCAGAAGAGCTGTACTGCAGGATGTGGAAAATATGAAACAGCTCCTAGGGGGGCTACTCGATGCCGGAGGAGGGGATGAAATGATAAATTTATTCCAACTGATTCATCTAGATACTCTAGAGCAGTTCAAATTCATGAGATTTATTGACCCTCTACGGGATATGGTTGGACCAGGGTTCATCTACATCAATCTGGAAACCTTCCTGGGAGCTCTGGGTATCAATGCTGGCAATCTAGAGGACATCAGAACAAATTTTATTACTCTATCATTAGAAACCACAGATTCAAGACACTCAGTAGGTCTTATCGTCAATGTCAAAAGGATAAAAGAACTAGTAACTCAGCAGCATAGGCGATTGTCTGGCATAAGCGAAAGTGTTATACTTTGCTTTGACAGTAGCAGAGCCATGGACTACCAGGGAAACGGAATAAATCTCGGAGGAATCATGAGATATTGTCGATTTATGAACCAAAATCTACAGAAACACGGTGTCTGCTGGCTCTACGCGGTTGTCGCAACCCTGGTGGCAGCCAGAGATCCGGCTCTGGTGGAGAGGCTGCTGGCCGGCAGGATTCAGTCCTATGGCCATGGAGAGGAGATAGAACGGTCGGGATTGCCCAATGAGTTTGAAATAGGTGTGTTGCAGATGCTCCAGGAGGTCGCTGCCGGAGCAGGAATGGCCCTAGTCGACGGTTGCCTATTGTCTAGGCTAGTAGTTAGAGATGAACTTATATCTGGACTGAAGATATTTCTCGACGATCAAACATTGATTTTTACCCTAGAGGAGAGAATTAACATTGCTCTGGAGAGAACGGAGAAGGAGCGTGGGATAAAATTCAGAGAGGAATTTAAAATGGATATTAAAAAAAAGGGTGCAGATGAATTGTCCAAAAAAATCCAGTCCCTAAACCTTGAAACCAGGAATACTATAGGTGACGAGGACATGAAATACATCCTAGTTATAAATAGAATAAAAGAACTCCAGAAGTCGGAGGTAGAGACAGATGGATTCCTGAGGAAAACGAAATGTACGGCAGTGGCCCTCAAAAGGAGTTGGTGGCGGGGTCTGGCTAGCTGGTTTTCGCCAATATTTAACGTTGCCAGGCAGATTATCCAGTTTGAAAGGGATGTGTTGCAATTGTTCCCAGGTGTCGCCGCCGGAGCAGGAATGATGGCCGGCGACCAGCTAGTTTCTAGGCCAGTGGCTGTAGATATCCCTGTAGCTGGGCCAGAGGTATTCTTAGACGACCAAACATTGATTTTAACCCTAGAGAAGAGAATTGGCGCTGCTCTGGAAAGAACAGAGAAGGAGTGTGGGGTGAAATTCAGCGGAAAATTTAAAAGGGACACCAAGGAAGACTATACGGAGAGGTTGTCCAGGGAAATCCAAGATATGAACTATAGAACCAAAAGAATACAGCAAGAATTAGGGCTGGAGGAAAATGACGAGGACATGAAAGGCGTCCTAGCTCTGGATAAAATAAAAGAACTCCAAAAGTTTGAGACAATGGTAAATGAATACCTGATGAAAGTGCTATCTAGGACGCTAGCTTCACCAGCGTCCGGTGGCGAGCAGATTATCATTTGGGAATCGGTAGATAGACCGGGTAAAAAATATCCTACTAGGACCAAAAACAACCCCAGCCAGTCGGCTGCTGGGCCCGGACAGGGCAGCGAGATGCTAGAGGTTGCTAGCCAGGCCCTAGACCATAGCCTTGGAGAAAATCTTTCCTCCGTCCTCGGTCAACTCTAGAAACCGGGGCTAGTGGCCGGCCCTGGGCTTCCGCCTCTCCCCCCGGGGGGGTTGCAAATATGGATTAATTGTGCTATAATCAATCATTAATAATAAATATTAGGAAGATAGTGGAAATTATACTAGAAATAGATGGGGAACCAACGCTTAGCCAGGATGAGCAGGGAGGTAATCCTCGCTGTAGAGCGAATGTTGTATGTAGTGGGTTCGGTGTCAGGGGCTCCTACGAAGGGGAGTATGTCTGCCAGGACAACAGGATTATATTGAGCGGTGAGGGGAAGTGTGAATTCGCAGAGGATAGCTTCTTGGTGGGATCCTACGAGGGAGGCTTCAGGAATAACCAGTTTAATGGCTGGGGAAGACGTATATTCCCAGAGGGCGACTTCTATGAGGGGAATTTCGAGAATAACCAGTTTAATGGTTTGGGAAAGTATGTGCCCGTGAAGGGTGACTCCCGTGAGGGGTATTTTAGCAACAACAGGCTTGAGTGCACAGGAAAGTATGTACCCCCAGGGGACAATGCCTGTGGGAGAACCTACGGAAACAGTGAGTTTAATGGTTGGGGGAAATTTGTATTCGAAAATAAGGATTGCTATGAGGGATATTTCAGGAATGGCGATTTTAATGGTTGGGGAAAGTTGGTATTCGCAAGTAACAACAATTACTATGTGGGAAATTTCAAGAATGGCAACTATGAGGGCCAGGGGAAATTTGTATTCTCAAGTGGCGGGCAACACTGGGGCCCCTGGAAACGCGGAAAGAGGGATGGTATAATTAAATGTCTAGCCAAAACGGGTGAATTCCATGAGGTTTTCTGCCACGAGGGTAGGGAGGAAAGTATAAGCTGTATGTCAGCGGGGTTCTATGGCAAAGATGGTGGGAGAGCCGAAGTTGGAACTGGCGGAAAAAGAAGAATCCTCTGGAAAATAAAGCTCAACAATGACTCTGGAGGAGCAATACCCTCGCTCTACACTGACTACTATATCTACGGGACCGGAGGAGAACTGGAGAAGACCATTAGGGTTAATTACAACAGACTGAATGCATTGGCCAACGAAGAAATAGCCAGCTTCGATGAGCTTATAGCCAGAGAAGCTATTATAGATGTGACGGAGGGACTGGCGGAATCTGAAAAAATTAGGACATTTGGAGCTGCGAAGGGATACCTCAGAAGAGCTGTACTGCAGGATATGGAACATACGAGACAGCTCTTCGGGAAGCTACTTGATGGCAGAGGAGGGGAAGAAATAATAGGTTTACTCCAACTGATGAATCTAGACACTCCAGAGCAGTTCAAATTCATAAGATTTATCGATCCTGGATGGAATATGGTTAGACCCGAATACGTGTATAATAATGGTCTGGAAACCTTCCTGGGAGCTCTGGGCATCAATGCCGCTAATCTAGGGGACATTAGAACAAATTTTATTACTCTATCATTAGCAATTACAGATTTAAGACACTCAGCAGGTCTTATCGTCAATGTCAAGAAGATAAAAGAACTAGTAATTCAGCAACATAGGCAATTGTCTGACATCAAGGAAAATGTTATGCTCTGCTTTGACAGCAGCAGAGGCATAGACTACCCAGGAAACGAAATGAAACCCGGAGGAATCACGAGATATTGTCGATTTATGAACCAAAATCTACAGAAACATAATGTCTGCTGGCTCTACACGGCTGTCGCAACCCTGGTGGCAGCTAGAGATCCGGCTCTGGTGGAGAGGCTGCTGGTCGGCGAGATTCTGTCCTATGGTCCTAGAGAGAATAGAGAACAGTCGAAATTGCCCAATGAGTTTGTAATAAGTGTGCTCCAGCGGCTCCAGGAGGTCGCTGCCGGAGTAGAAATGGCCCTAGTCGACGGACGCCTATTTTCTAGGCTAGTGGTTATGGATAAAGTTGTATCATCGCTAAATATGTTTCTTAACGATCAACTACTGATTGGGAATCTGGAGTACGAAATTGGCGCTGCTCTGGAAAGAACGGGGAGGAAGCGTGGGATAGAATTCAGAGATGAGTTTGAAATTGGCATCAGGAAATGCTATTTAGATGAGTTATCCAGAGAAATCCAGCCCCTAAACCTTGAAACCAGAAAGATAGCTGGGCCGAGAGAAGCTATAGAAGACAAGGACATAGAGTACATCCTAATTCTGAAGAGAACGAAAATACTCTGGGAGTTGGATGCCAGGATGAATGAATGCCTGATGAAAGTGCCATCTAGGACGCTAGCTTCACCAGCGTCCAGTGGCGAGCAGATTATCATTTGGGAATCGGTAGATAGACCGGATAAAAAATATCCTACTAGGACCAAAAACAACCCCAGCCAGTCGGCTGCTGGGCCCGGACAGGGCAGTGTGGGACCAGAGGCTCTGGTAATAGAGGACACCATCCGGGCCATGGACGATATGTTTGAAAAAAATCCTTCCTCCATCCCCGGTAAACTCTAGAAGCCGGGCTGGTGCCAGCCCTGGGCTTCCGCCCCCCGGGGGAAGGAAGCCTGGGCAGAGGGTAGTTTGTGTCACACTAGCTCCTAGCCCATTGCAATTATTTGCCATTGTTCTAAAAGCCTATTACCAACAATGGATAGAGAGGTAAGAGTGATATCCAAAAAATTTGAAAAATCCCCCATAGATGGCAACGAAGCTGTGGCGAGAATAGCCTACAGAATGTCGGATGTTTTTACCATATACCCCATAACCCCATCCTCTCCGATGGGGGAGCTGGCTGATCAGTTCTGTGCCAAGGGAGACAGGAACATTTTTGGTCTAAGGCCAACGGTGACGGAGATGCAGAGTGAGGGAGGAGCTGCTGGTGCAATGCACGGGGCTCTTCAGACCGGTAGTCTGGCGTCAACATTTACCTGCTCCCAGGGTCTTCTGCTGATGATACCAAACATGTACAAGATAGCTGGAGAGCTAACCCCCTGCGTCATGCACGTAGCGGCCAGGAGTCTAGCGGCCCAGGGTCTATCGATTTTCGGTGATCACCAGGATGTCATGGCCGTAAGGCAGTGCGGATTTGCCATGCTATCCAGCGGATCGGTCCAGGAGGCCCAGGATATGGCTCTGATAGCCCATCTGGCCACCCTTGAGTCCAGAGTACCATTTATAAACTTCTTCGATGGCTTCAGGACCTCCCATGAGATAAATAAAATAGAGCTGCTAGATGATGAGACCATAAAGGCCCTAGTCAGAGAGGAATATGTGGTGGCACAGCGCAGAAGGGCTCTAAAGCCCGAGGCGCCGGTCATGAGAGGAACGGCACAGAATCCAGATGTCTATTTCCAGGGGAGAGAGGCCTCCAATAGCCACTATGATGCAGTCCCATTCATAGTCGACTTCTATCTGAAGGAGTTTGCTAGGCTGACCGGGAGAAAATACAAACTCTTTGACTACTATGGCCCTAGAGATGCGGAGAACGTGATTGTTCTGCTGGGCTCGGCTGTGCAGGCCGTGAAGGAGGTGGTGAATTCTCTAAAGAATGAGAGAATAGGGGTCCTGCAGGTAAGGCTCTATAGGCCATTCTCCGCAAAGGATTTTGTCAAGGTGCTGCCAAAGACGGTCAGGAAGATAGCTGTGCTAGACCGAACCAAGGAGCCCGGAAGTCTCGGGGAGCCACTCTATCTAGATGTTGTATCGGCTCTGGCGGAGGAAAAGAGAGGCAATGTGGTGGTTGTTGGAGGTAGATACGGCCTCTCTTCGAAGGAATTCACTCCAGCAATGGCTAAGGGTGTCTTCGATGAGCTCTACAGAGCAAAGTCTAAAAATCATTTCACAGTTGGCATAGATGATGATGTGATGGGCAGCAGTATAAAATATCCAAAGGGTTTCCTAGCCAGACAGCCGGGGGTGAGAGAAGCCATATTCTTCGGTCTAGGGAGCGACGGCACCGTTGGGGCCAACAAAAACACTATCAAGATCATATGTGATAAGGATGAGTACTACGGACAGGCCTACTTCGTCTATGACTCTAAGAAATCTGGATCGATCACTGAATCGCATCTAAGATTCGGTAAAAATAAGATAGATTCGACCTATCTGGTGCAGAAGGCTGACTTTGTAGGTTGCCATCAGTTTAACTTTCTATTTAAAATAGACGTCCTGGAGAGGATAAAGAGTGGCGGCATACTGCTACTGAATTCCCACTACCCAAAGGATGAGCTCTGGGACCAGCTGCCGAGAGCGGTGCAGGAGGGAATCATAGAAAAGCATGTGGAGCTCTATACCATAGATGCCTATGCGGTAGCCGAGAGGGCAAACATGGGGACTATGATAAACACCATAATGCAAACCTGTTTCTTTAAACTCTCCGAGGTCATAGATCCGGCTGAGGCCATAGAGGAGATTAAAAAGACCATAGTTAAAACCTACAGCAGGAAGGGAGAAAAGATTGTCAACAATAACATAAAGGCGGTGGATGACTCGCTTAGTCACCTCCAGGAGGTCAATTATCCGAAGGCCATCACCAGTGACCTGGATATGAATAGTCAGAGCCTCTACAACGCTCCTGAATTTGTGAGACGCTTCACAGCAAAGCTGATAGCAGGCCAGGGGGAAAGTATAAAGGTGTCGGACATGTCTGTCGATGGCACATTTCCAACAGACACAGCCAAATATGAAAAGAGAAACATAGCGGACAGGATAGCTGTCTGGGATAATGGCAAGTGTATCCAGTGTGGCCTGTGCGTTCTCTCCTGTCCTCACTCCTGTCTTGACTCTAAACTCTACTCCAAAGGTCAGCTGGCTGAAGCTCCTGCCTGTTTTAAATATAGGGAGGTCCAGGGAGACAAGACCGGAGAGCAGAGGTACACAATACAGATTTCTCCTGAGGACTGTACAGGCTGCAAAATATGCACCATGGCCTGTCCAGTGCAGGCCCTCTCCATGGAGCCGAAGCAGGAGGTTATGGACAGCGAAATGGAAAACAGGGCATTCTTCGAGACCCTGGAGGGTGTCCAGGTTAGCGATCCGGCGAATGTAAAGGACGTACAGTTCAAAGATTCCCTCTTCAAATACTCCGGGGCCTGTGCCGGCTGTGGTGAGACGCCCTATCTGTCGCTGATCACCAAACTCTTCGGAGACAGGATGATCGTTGCCAACGCTACGGGCTGTTCCTCCATCTACGGTGGCAATTTGCCAACCACGCCCTGGTCAAAGAACGGGGAGGGTAGGGGACCAGCCTGGTCGAACTCACTCTTCGAGGATAACGCAGAGTTTGGACTGGGCTTCTTGATAAGCCAGGAAACTCAGAGAGCCGAGGCAGTGGAACTGCTGAATAGACTGAGGAACGAGATCGGCGGTGCTCTTGTGGATGCTGCCATTGAGAACTCTAGCAAAACAAAGGACCAGGATGTGCGAGGGCAGAGGGCAAGAATAGTGGCCATCAGAGAAAAAATAGACAGACTCGACAATTCCGACGCGTTCCAGCTATCTGCCATAGCTGATGCACTGACACCAAAGAGCATATGGATTGTCGGCGGGGACGGCTGGGCCTACGACATAGGCTTCGGAGGTCTGGACCACGTTCTAGCCAGCGGTAAAAATGTCAACGTTCTAGTCATGGACACAGAGGTCTACTCCAACACCGGAGGCCAGGCATCAAAGGCGACGAACCTGGGTGCATCGGCGAAGTTCGCCATAGACGGCAAGAGAACCCATAAAAAGGATCTGGGAGCCATAGCTATGACCTATGGGAACATATATGTGGCCCAGGTGGCCATTAGAGCTAACCCGGCGCAGACTCTAAGGGCTCTAAGGGAGGCCGAGGAGTACGATGGCCCATCCATTGTCATTGCCTATTCCTCCTGCATAGCCCACGGAGCTCCGCTGGAGAACAGCTTCACCCAGCAGAAGAACGCTCTGGAGAGTGGTCTCTGGATGCTCTACCGCTACAACCCGGCTCTGGCCGGAGAGGGTAAAAACCCTCTGCAGATTGACAGCCGAGAGCCAAAGCTAGATCTCCTGGAAACCTACCTCTACGCCGAGACCCGCTACGAGTACATAAGGAAGACAAATCCAGAGTACGCAAAGGCGGCTCTGGAGGATCTGAAGAGACACATAGCGGACAGATGGAGGAAATATAGGCTGATGGCTGGAGTGGCGACACAGTCCTAGGCCTGGCAGGGCTTTAGGTCAGCACCGTCTCGGAGACGGTGCTGGCCAGACTTTGGAAGCGCCCAGCGCAGAGCGCTGGGGTGGAGGGCCACCCCCTGATCCCTCTCCAGAGGCTTTCGACTCCCTGCCGTTCCTTTGCCACCTAGTCTTCTAGGTAGAGCAACCCCACCTCTCCTCCGATCCAGAGCAGTCCGCATTCCTCTAGGAGGCCAGGGTTCTTCTGTCTCTGGATTTCTAGTTTCTTTCGGGCGTGGCTCTGCAGTTCTTCAACTTCCAGCACCGGAACCACCGCCCTCACTCGGGCTGGAGACTCTTTTTTTCTTCTTTCCCTCTCCTCTTCGACCATAGAGCTGCTATTCGCTAGCCAACTCTCTATGAGGTTGAATGACAGTTTTACGCCAAAGATCCTGCCCAGAGCTTTCTCTATGCCCCTGATGGTAACTCCGCAGAGATATAGTGATAGGGCTAATTTTTTCAGTAAAATAGGATATCTTATTCTTTTATCTGAATCAGCCGTGGTAAATGTCCTGGAGCATTTTCCACATTTATATCTCTGCATAACTCTGTAAAAGCCACTTTTCTTCACATGGCTATTGTTCCCACAGTAGGGACAGATTATTTCCATATTTTTCATATTCCCATAATTTCTCGGCACTAGGGGCCGTTTTTCACTCCCCAGGCTAGAGGAGAAAAATAGGAAAGCAACAGGAGCCCACTGTTCCTGGAAAACTAGGGCCTCTAGCCTGCGGGCCACAGTTTGGAAAAGGCTATACCCCCTGGAGTCCCCTGGGCTCTGGCCAGAATTCCTCTAGTTTGACTTTAGGATGCTAATTCTTTCTCTGCGATTGCCACTGAAAATATAATTTCCAGCCACGAGAATGTCAGCTCCGGCATCTCTGGCTAGCCTGCCACTCTCCCCATTGACTCCTCCGTCGACCTCCAGCTCTATCTTTTTTCCAGAGCCGTCTATCATTTTCCTGACGTTCTCGATCTTTCTGAGCTGGGACTCTATAAACCTTTGGCCTCCAAACCCCGGATTGACGGTTAGGATGAGGATTAGATCCACCTTTTCTAGGATATAGGTCAGAACACTCTCGCTGGTTGAGGGATTTAGCGCTATTCCAGCCCTCTTCCCCAGAGACCTCAGAGTCTCCAGCGTTTTATCCACATGGACTAGAGTCTCATAGTGAACGGTTATGATGTCACTCCCCGCGGCGGCGAATTTTTCAAGGTACCTGTCTGGATTCTCTATCATCAGATGGGTGTCAAATTCCAGATTCGTTCGCCCCCGCAGATCCTCTATAAATTTTGGACCGAAGGTTATGTTGGGCACAAAATGTCCATCCATCACATCAATGTGCAGCAGATCGATGCCTGCCTCCACAAGATCATCTAGCTCTTCTCCGATTCTCGAAAAGTCCGCCGGTAGAATCG
This sequence comes from Rickettsiales bacterium, assembly GCA_031287725.1. Classification (GTDB taxonomy): domain Bacteria; phylum Pseudomonadota; class Alphaproteobacteria; order Rickettsiales; family UBA1997; genus CALXRO01. The sequence continues at coordinate 832 of JAITSP010000010.1, read as the reverse complement.
ACGGTGCCACTCTAACATTTCTGGCCATATCCTCCTAGCTCCCCGCTGGCTTTTAGCAGAGGCTAGTTTCGCCAGCGGTAAAAATCAAGATGGGACTGTTGTAAATGGGATTGCCCAATAATTATTGCTTTCCTGCGACCTCCCCGTACATTCCTCTGTTTTCCTGTTTTTTCTGGTGTTTCACCTGAACCAGACTGGTTGTCTAATCCTATATAGGTGCCTGGCCAACTCTTCTCTGAAACTTTTATCTACTTCCGCTGTATCTGCTCTGGTACTCTTCTAGCTCCACCATCCGTTGTTCCTGGGATTTTCCATTAGTTCTAGAATTTCACTCTCGCTGAGGCCGGTGCATTCAGCCACAAGGTCTAGGCTCAGACCTTTCTTCAGCATTGCCAGGGCGGTCTCTACCCTACCTTCTACCCTACCTTCTACCCTACCTTCCTCCATACCCTTCTCCATACCCTTCTTCATACTTTCCCTTCTGCCCTTCCTGATACCCTTCTTCATACCTTCGGCTAGGTCCAACTTACGGTCCACCAGCTGTCTCCACTCATCCCCGCTCCTCACAAAGTCTCTGTCTCTACCCCTCTCTGCTAGCTCTGCCATGGTACTCTTCTAGCTCCACCATCCGTTGTTTCTGGGATTTTCCATTAGTTCTAGAATTTCCTCCTCGCTGAGGCCGGTGCATTTGGCTATGGTTGGCATCGGAATACCCTCTATCAGCATTGCCTGGGCGGTCTCTAGTTTACCCTTCTCCATTCACTTCTCCATACCTTCCCTTCTACCTTCTACCCTACCTTCCTCCATACCCTTCTCCATACCCTTCTCCATA
>JAITSP010000072.1 GCA_031287725.1 Rickettsiales bacterium | reverse complement strand
ATTAGACTTTCTAGTCCATACTATTAGTTACTGTCAGTATAACTTATTTTTAGCCTTCTGTCAAATAGAATCTTTTACTAGATTTTACCCAAGAGGGATCCTCTAGAGTACCACTCCATGACCAGAAACCGGAATGGACTTGGAAAGAGGTCTAATGCTCTGGGTGGATATTTTCTCGTGTCCGGTCGCCGCCTAGATTCGGCGGGGCATGGCACAGCTGGCTTCCCTCCAACTCCACCTTTTTCTCTATCCGGGGAGGGGTCCCGGAGGCCTGTCATGACCTCTGGCCATTTTAAGTTAGCTGTCCATTCCGTCCGCTGGGCAGAACTCCCTGGCCTAGCCAGGTTGTATCTGCCGCATTTAATTTTTCCTGCGCCAGCCCTGGCACCCTCCCTGGCAGCAGTTGTATTTTAATAAAAGCAGCTCTACCCTTAGCACATTACTATTTTTAATTGAATTGAGTGTCTGTGGGAGGGGTGGATTGGGAATGACCTCCGGAGGAGAGAGAATCCTAGACCTCTGGCGAAACTGCCAGGAGAGGCTAGAGGATGACAGAGTGACGCTAGGACTGGCGATAGCGTTGGCGACGTCTCTGGGGCTGTCGCTGCTAGTCTGGGTTGGCTATCTAAGGACTATCAGGAAGTCTGCCGGCAGCCTAGAGGTCAGGGAGACGGGGCGAGAGGTGGTGGTCCATGGTCTGGATGCCGTGGGCTTAAGGAATAGTCTAGAGACAAGAAAACACAGACTACGTAGAGGAGAGAATCTCTTCGACCTGCTCGTCCACGACCTGGGGTTCTCCAGCAACGATGTTATTTCCTGTGTGGGGGCCCTGAGGAGAGTTTTTAATGTGAGACGTCTGAGGGCTGGCCAGGAAATTTCTCTGGGCTACAGGACGATTATCACTGTGGACGCCAGCGAAAATCTAGATACTAGACTAGAGCTGGAGGAATTGAGAATTCTGGATGACCAAAACTCAGAGGAAATCGTTGTGCTGAGGGACCAGAGCGGAAAATACTGGCCGAGGAGGACCAGACTCGGTGCAACCACCTACTATGACAGATTTTTTGTAGAGATAGAGAATAGTCTCTACGCAGATGCCATCCTCGCTGGAGTTCCAGCGGAGGTGGTGGTGGATCTGATAAATCTCTACAGCTTCGATGTGGATTTCCAGAGGGACATCAGGTCTGGCGATAGACTTGAGATAATATTTGAAAGCCAGTCCTCGGAGGCCAGTGGAAAGGTTAGGAGCGGCAAAATAGTCTATGCCAATCTCAATACCAGCGGAACCAACCGTAGAATCTATAGATTTACCCATGGTGGCCAGGGCACCTACTTTGATGAAAACGGTCTGGGCATAAAGAAATCTCTTCTCAGAACCCCCATAGACGGTGCCCGCATAGCGTCCGGCTATGGCAACAGGAGGCATCCCATTCTAGGCTACACAAGAGCCCACCGGGGGGTAGACTTTGCGGCACCCGTCGGCACTCCATTCTATGCAGCCGGCAACGGGGTCATTGCGAAGACTGTGGCCAAATGCAGGAGCGGAGACCGCCAGTGCGGCGGTGGCTACGGGAACTACATAGTGATACGGCATAGCAGTGTCTACAGCAGTGAGTATGCGCATATCTCGAGGCTGGCCAAAAATATCAGAGTTGGCCATAGAGTTCGCCAGGGCGAAGTCATAGGCTTCGTGGGAGACACGGGACTGGCAACGGGACCTCATCTACACTACGGACTTCTGCAGAACAACGTCCGCATAGACCCCTCCAGAATAAAACCCATGTCCTACATTAAACTGGAGGGAAAGGAACTGGCTAGGTTTCTAGAGGAAAAGAGAAAGCTAGACAATTTCAAAATTTCCGGTGAGACTAGAGCAGCGGGAAAGCTAGATAATTTCAAAATTTTCGCTGGGGTCGGAGAGCAGCGAAGGTCTCCCTCTGACTAGAGCTCATAGGGGGAACCTCTCTCTGGGAAACCTGCCACTGCTCTGCAGTAGCCCCCAACCTTTGCCCGGCGTCCGTCTAGATTTATGAATTGGACCCCACCTATGGCCCCATCCTCTCCGTAGTCCAGATGGTAGGGAAAAAGAACGGTGAAGGAATTTTTATTCATCTTCCCCTTCCAATAGTTTACTATCGGAAGAGCTGAGCTGCCGCAGGCTAAATCCTCGTCGAGATTATCGTGGGGAACAAATATTCTCGTCTCGAAATCGAACAGTTCGTTGGAGCTCCGGGACGTGACGCAGAGATTTCTCACATTTAATTCGTCTAGAACATTCACCAGAGCTCTAAAGTCTGGTCTCAGTCTCCTCAGGGTGGTTCCGCTGGGCAATACAAATATGAGATCATTTAGCTTTTCCGCTCTCACTATTTCCAGCGGTGGAGAACTGTCCAGCTGGAGACAGCTGGCTATAAATTCTATGGCGGTGTCTCTGGGATTGACGGCTCTGGAGTCGTACACCTCCTGCTCTAGGAATACTCTGCCGTCGTTCTCTATGGTGGCGACGATGAGGTTGCTGGCCGGTTTAACGGAGAATGGAGCTGTGTCAAAGTAGAAATTTACTCTGTCTAGTCCGAACAGTCTGTTTAGAACAAATGCCGCGGCCATGGAGGCACTCCCACAGGCATAGGCCTGGGATCCGTCTAGATTATAGTAGAATATGTTGTAATCTGTCGCAGCAGTGCCTCTCCGTCCCAGAAAGCAGGTCATCGGATAATTTTCTCTGATTCCCAGTTTGGACATGGTCTCCCTCGAGAGTTCCTCTCCGCTGTCCAGTAGAAATATGCTGGAGGGATTTCCTAGAACAGTTCTTCCCTCGATGGGGCCCCCGTAGGAAAAAGCCACATACCTATAGTTTAACATTGTTTTTTCTCTAAAATGCCCATTGACAGGCTGACCAGCTTAGAGGTTCAGCGAGTTAAAAGCAATAGCGGTGTCCTAGATAAAAAGTAGTTTTATTGACTTATTAACTAGAAATGTGTACAATGTCCCTAGAAACAACTATTGAACTGTGTATGTCAGACAGGAATGGGGAGGAGGGAGAAGAAGAGGGAGAGAGTGAAAAAAAGAAGGATGGGGAAGAGCTAATAGAGGTTGAGGGAAAAAAAATTAAGGATGGCAACGTGCCAGAATCTGTCAAAGAGATGGCAGAGGAAGCTGCTAAGGAAAATGAACTGACCAGGGATATGCCATCCGAGGCCTACAGCATTGATGAGGAGGAGGCTGAAAAGCTGAAAAAAAAGGTAAAAAATAAGATCCCGCTGCTCGGGTCAGAGACTAGGAGTGGTCCACCTCCCCAGTATATGCTCTTCCTGCTAAACAACGCATCCTTTCTGCTAGCTGCGGTGATTCCTGGTGGTGCGCTGGTATTTGCGGTTCTGCTGTTTGCCAACCTTAAAATCCTTCCAAAGGCTGCGAGCAAGGATATGGATATAAACTCAAGTGACAACAGCGACAAATCTGAAGATAATAAAAAAGATACTCCAACTAGTCTGGGATCTAGGGAAAAAAATAGACCCACATCCCTGGGCACTGCCGAGGATAATAGGCCGACAGGTCTGGGTACCGCTGGAGACAATAGGCCAGCAGATCTGGGTATCGGTGGCGGGGCCAATGCGGCGACCCTGGGCACTGCAGACGGCAGCAACCCTGGGAACCTGGGCGGCGCTAGCAATGCTAATCCTCTGGGTGGTGTTGTCACTAGGCTGCCTAGCGAAGATGCTAGCCTGGGTGGACCTGGAAATAGGGGGGCGCACTTGAAAAAGTTTGAGGACGATGCTGCCAAAGCACTAGAGAATGGCGGGAGTCTCACCATAGGTTCAAGATGAATGGACTAGGGATGGAGGTCGAATCTGGATTGGGACCCGGACTTGGCTCGGAAGAGCGGTTGGTGGCCGTCGGATGACGAAGAAATCCATCTTTGTCTGTCAAAATTGTGGAGCAGTCCACCGAAGGTGGAACGGCCAGTGTAGTGAATGTGGCGATTGGAATTCTATGGTGGAGGAGTTTGAGGAGCTGGGGGCGTCGACACTCCAGAGCACGAAACTTCAGAAGTGTTTGGCGAATCCCAGTGCTCTGGTCTTTGAACAGCTCGACGAGAAGATCAATGACTCTAGCCGCGTCGATACGGGCATAGGCGAGCTGAATAGAGTTCTCGGAGGTGGTGTAGTCAGGGGCTCGGCGATTTTGATAGGTGGAGACCCGGGCATAGGTAAATCTACCCTGCTTCTCCAGGTGATCTGCAGCCTGGCGGGGAGAGGATTGGAGGCTCTCTACGTTTCGGGGGAGGAGTCTGCAAATCAGATAAAAATGAGAGCTCTGAGACTCCAGCTAGAAAAATCCAGGGTGAAGGTCGCTTCGGCCTCGTCTCTGGGTGACATCATGGCTGCACTGGTAACCCAGCAGCCGGAGGTCGTGGTCATTGACTCTATACAGACCATATTCAGTCCAGAGCTCTCATCATCGGCTGGCACTGTGTCCCAGGTGAGATTCTGTGGCAATGAGCTCATAGGTTTGGCTAAGGCTAGGAACATAGTTCTCTTCATAGTCAGCCACGTCAATAAGGATGGCCAGATAGCTGGACCTAAGGTTCTTGAACATATGGTGGACACGGTTCTCTATTTTGAGGGGGACAGGGACTATAGATTTCGCATAGTGAGGAGTATAAAAAACAGATTTGGTGCCGCAAATGAAATAGGCATTTTTGAGATGCATGACACAGGCCTCTGCGAGGTTCTAAATCCTTCGCAGCTATTTCTATCCACAAGGGAAGACCCAGTCAGTGGCTCTGTGGTCTTCGCTGGCATGGAGGGCAGCAGACCTCTGCTGGCTGAAATACAGGCCCTGATTGCCCCATCCTACATGCCTAGTCCCCGTAGAGCCGTCGTAGGCTGGGACCAGAATAGACTGGCTATGATAATAGCTGTCGTGGCCACTAGATTTGGAGTTAATCTCTATGACAAGGAGGTCTACCTCAACGTGGTGGGTGGCCTCAGGATAGATGAACCTGCGGCTGATCTGGCTGTAGCTGCGGCACTGGTGTCGGCCCAGCGGGACGTGGCTGTGGCTCGGGATTCAATCTTTATGGGTGAGGTAGGACTGTCGGGAGAAATACGGATGGTCTCCCAGATTGACTGTAGAATCAGGGAGGCCGAAAAACTCGGCTTTCGAAGGGCCATCGTGCCAAATGACACTATCAAACTGAAGACCTTCAGGCGGGATCACTATAAATTGGAAATTGTCCCCGTAAAACATCTGCGGGATCTGGGGAGTATGTTTAGAAGGTGATGGGAGCGAAGAGAGGAGAGCGGAGCAAGGAAGAAATTCCTGGCTAGGCAGAGCTTTTTCTCTATTTTCGGAAACTCCCAGTTCCCCCTAGGCATTTTAGAAGTAGGTGGTCCTGTTGCGAAACTCCCAGAGAGTATTATTTATCTCTGGCCAGAGTGGGGTGAATTTGTCTCATATGTTGTGGACCTGTACACTAGGAATTGTTGACTATAACAAAAAATAGCCTAGACTAGTCAGGAATAGTTCCGGCAGCCGCTGGTCAGTAGGTTGGCAGGGATTGAAAGGTTACTTAATAGAGGTGTAGTTATATGTCGAGGAGTTGTTGTCTAACGAATGCCGGGGCCCTGTCAGGTCACAGAGTTTCCCATTCGGATATAAAGACCAATAGAAGATTTTTGCCGAATCTGCAGAGGATTTCTCTGAAAAGTGACGCGCTAGCTGTGGGATTGAATCTAAGGATTGCCACAAAGACGCTGAGGACTATAAACAAGTATGGCTCGCTGGACTCATTCCTGGTTAACTTTGGCTATAGAAAACTAAGTCTCTTTGGAAGAGCTCTGAGAAAAAGGGTGATTAGAAAGTTGATGGACAGGAATGAACTCACGAATCTGAAGGTCACCAGAGAAAAAAAGAAAAATAAAGAATCCCTGGGGGACGAGGAAACTGGGGAGGTCAAAGAAGCCAGTCTGGAAGTCTAGTTCTATGGCTAGGATTTTGGTAGCCATGTCTGGCGGTGTGGATAGTTCCGTCACTGCAGCGAGGCTGCTGGAGGCAGGCCACAGTCCAATCGGAGTTACTCTGAGGATGGGTAGAGGGTGCGACCAGCTGGCTATAGAGGATGCTAGGAGAGTCGCCCAGACCCTCGGCCTAGAGCATAGGGTGCTAGATGTGACGGAAAGTTTTAGGAGAAAGGTTGTTAGCTATTTTGTCAGCTCCTATGTCTCCGGAGAAACCCCAAACCCCTGTGCTGTGTGCAATAGGCATATAAAATTTAAGGAGCTCATAGATCTTATGGGAGAAATTGGTGCCGACGGCATAGCTACCGGCCACTATGCCAGTGTGGTAGAAAACCGAGGGGTCTACGAATTGCGAAAGGCGGCTGATAGGGCCAAGGATCAATCCTATTTTCTCTCAACCATTAGCTATGAATTTCTACCCCACATTACTTTTCCCCTGAATTCAATAACCAAACCCGAGGTTCGAGACTATGCGAGGAGGATTGGACTACATGTAGCTAACAAAAGGGAGAGCCAGGAGGTCTGCTTCATAGAAACTGACTATAGGGAATTTCTATCCAGAATGCCCGAAGCCCAGGGGAGGGGTGGCCTGGTTAGGCATGTGAATGGCGATATTCTTGGCAAGCACAGCGGCCTCTTTAACTACACCATCGGACAGCGAAGGGGACTCGGCCTGGCCTATGGAAAACCAATATTTGTAGTCAACCTTGATAGAGAGACTAACACCGTCTACGTCGGCGACAGTGACAGTCTCTACAGCGACAGACTAGAGATATATGACCTAAACCTACTCTCTGAGATTGAGGAGGGCAAGGAATATGGCATAAAACTGAGATCCAGCTGTCGAGAGCAGAGAGGATCTATAGAACTGCTAGCAGATGGCAGTAGAGCTCTGGTATCTCTGGGACAACCAACCCGGGCCATAGCCCGCGGGCAGCTCTGCTGCCTCTACGATGGTGACAGAGTTGTGGGCAGCGGCTGGATAGCCTGATGTGGGCCCAAATTTTCCACAGCATAGCGGAGATATCCACTCCTAGACTGTTTTAACTTTAGGGAAATTAGCAGGGAAAAATTTTCCATTCCCAGAGGGAAATGTTGGCAAGAAAACGGAGTAATTTGGGTTGCATATTTTGATACAATCTGCCCCCCAGCCCTCTCCAGGGGAGCTGGGAGAGATCGTAGCCTTGGCTCACCCAGGAGCCGATTATCTAGCAGTACCTTCAGCCAGAGACTAGCTAGGGGGCAGTTCTCTTAGGTCACCTAGGTCCAGCTCCCCCTCCCCGGAGTCATCATCTTCGTAGTCCAGAGGAATACTCCTCACCGTTTTCTCCTTTCCGCATAGTTTCCTTATGTCGTTGGCTGTCTTTAGCACATTACCCCTCCCCTCCCGGAGGTAGGACATGGCTCTGCCGTAGAATTTCTGAGAATTCTCTAGACTAGCCCTCAGAGCCTCCATAGAGTCCAGGAACCTTAGAATCCTATCATAAATACGCATCGCCAGTCCCACTATGGCGTCAATGTTCTTATTCTGCTTCTCAATGCTCCAGAGATGTTCCACCATCCTCAGCACAGGAATCAGAGAGGAACCGGTAACTATGGCCACGTTGTTTCGAAAGGCTAGCCTGAATAGATCTCTGTCATGACCCAGAGCTTCCAGATAGGCTCCCTCGATGGGAAGAAACATGAATACGAAGTCGGGAGAGTCCGATCCGTGCAGTTCATGGTATTTCTTCTTCCCTAGTTCCTCTATGTGATTTCTCAGGTCACCACAGTATCTAGACATGAATTCACTGCGCTCCAGCTCATCTCTGGCCAGCCTATAGTTTTCGTAGTTGACTAGAGAAACTTTAGAATCCAGGACGAGTTTCCGGTTGCCAGGTATATTGATCACAAAATCCAGAAAAAACCGCTCACCATTCTGGTTTTCCATGTGCTGCTGCTCTAGATAGTCTGTCCCCTCTCTGAGACCGATGGACTCCAGTAGATTTCTGAGCTGTAGTTCTCCCCAGTTACCCTGAACTTTCTTATCACTCCTCAGAACGCTGGCCAGGTTGTCAGCCTTTGTGGCCACACTTTCAGTGTGCCTGACTAGCAGATCTATGTGCTCCCGCAGAGAAGCCTCGGTCTTCACCGTGTTTTCATTATTCTCCTGGATAGTTCTGCCTATCTTTGTGCTGAAGTCATTGATCTGGTTTCTGAGCGGATCTATTAGGTTAACCAGATCCTTTTTCTGCTCTCTGCTAAAATTTTCCCGCTGTAGCTCGACAATCTCATTCGAGATATTCTTAAACTGCAGTGTCATGTCATTTCTGATATCCGTGATACTCTTTAGGCTCCTTTCTCTCTCCTCCAGAGAGAATTTTAATCGCAGATTGCTGCGGTCAGCCTCTAGCAGAGCGGAATTTTTTTGACTCAACTCAGCCTTGAGTTCTTCTAGCCGGTTAACCAGCTGTTCTCTTTCGGACTCTAGAACCTGCAGTCTCAGTCTCTCGCCTTCAAATTCCCCTAGAGTCCTGTTCCTAGCCTCTAGCTCGGCCCTCAGCTCCTCTAGCTGGGCTGAAAGGTAATTTTTCTCTGAGCTCAGCACACCCAACCTTGGAAGAGCCCAGATGGCGAATGCTAGGGCAGCTAGAGACATAAAAAGAAGAACTATCTGAATAAACAAATTCACCCAGAGAAAATGATTTGGCCCACTGTAGCCACACTAAAGAAAAAATCAATGGAATTCTGGGCTCTACAGAGCTCACGGCCCGGCATTTTTTAATTATTAATCATATATCGGCAGAATATTGCATATTATAATTTGTATTATAGATTATTTGAAATAAAAACCTTTTGAAAAAATATGTACGGAGAAGAAAAAAAGAGCTTTGGGCTAACGATAGATAACCTCCCCTACAAAGGGGTGTTAACTAAAGATGAGAATTCCAATAGCTGGAGGGGAACTATGCAGTATGAAACGGATACGTTCGGCTCGCTACAGATAGAGGAAGGAAATGTTGTAGGCAATGACAGTAAGCTTTACCGTGTAAAGTTAAAGACTTCCCGGGGTAAAAGCTACGCAGGAGATGTTAATGATGACGGAAAGTTCAGTGGCCAGGGGCGTCAGGACTTTCCGGGTGGATACTACGAAGATGGGCAATTTGAAAATGGCTCCTTTTCTAGTGGCAGGGTAAGGAGGGCTAACTTCGATGATAGCAACTCTACCTATGAGGGGGATTGGATAAAAGTCAAGGGGTATGAAGGCCGGGGGACAATTACCTCACCCTATGGCTGTCGCACAGAGGGAATATTTGAGAATGGCAAAGCAACAAATGTAGTCCTAGAGAAAGAATTACCGGGTGGCAAGTCAACGTTTATCCACATTCTCTACGATGAAGACGAGAATGTGCTACTGAGACAGGAGTTAGAAAAAGAGCCAGGTTGTGATAATATGTGGGCAACATTAGACTTCAGCACACTGGAAAAGCCAAAGGAGCCACGGATGGCGGTGCCCACCACTCCTGAAGATAATGAGAATAGTGGAGAGGAGGTTGAGGGTGGAGAAACAAAAATAACCTACGCAGATGACAGTGTTTACGTTGGTAAGGTTGATAAAGATGGCAAGC
>JAITSP010000066.1 GCA_031287725.1 Rickettsiales bacterium | reverse complement strand
GAAGCTATGGCAGAATTAAAAAGACTTAGTTCCGATAGAACGGCTAGAGCACTCTATGAGGCTGAGCTGAGGGCTGAGAACGATAGAATAGCAGATAATGCATCGGCTATGAAGAGGGGAAGAATGGAAGGAAGAATGGAAGGGATAAGTAAGGGGATGATGAAGGGGATAAACAAGGGAAAAATGGAGACTGCCCTGTCCATGCTGATGGACAACGTTCCACCATCCCTAGTAGCTAGGTATACCGGGCTAACCATTGACGAGATCAGAAAACTTGAAAACCGACTGAAGAAAGCCTAGACTCTCTAGTCCAGGTGAACTAACAAACCATCAGAAACAGGAGAAGCTATGGCAGAATTAAAAAGACTTAGTTCCGATAGAACGGCTAGAGCACTCTATGAGGCTGAGCTGAGGGCTGAGAACGATAGGATAGCAGATAATGCATCGGCTCTGAAGGAGGGGATAATGGAAGGAGCAAGGAGAACCGCCCTGTCCATGCTGATGGAAGGTTTACCATCATCTCTGGTAGCTAGATGTACCGGGCTAAGCGCTGACGAGATTAGCAGACTTATGGCAAACTTGAAAATCGACTAAAAGCCCAGACCAGAGAATAGCATTCCGAGCATCAGAAATAGGAGAAGCTATGGCAGAATTAAAAAGACTTAGTTCCGACAGAACGGCTAGAGCACTCTATGAGGCTGAGCTGAGGGCTGAGAACGATAGAATAGCAGACAATGCATCGGCTCTGAAGAGGGGGATAAGTGAGGGTATGGAGAAGGGGATGATGAAGGGGATAAACAAGGGAAAAATGGAGACCGCCCTGGCGATGCTTAGAAAAGGCCTAGGAGTAAACCTGGTGGCTGAGTGTGCCGGACTCCCCGAGAGGGAAGTTCTCAGACTGGCAGAGGACTTAGAAAAATAATTTCAGAGAATACCATCGGCTAAATACCAGAAATAGGAGAAGCTATAGAGGGCTAACCATTGACGAGATTGGCTCTGGCAAATTCTTCTGGAGAATTCAGAGAAGAGTTGGCCAGGCACCTAGAGAGGATTAGACAGCCAGTCTGGTTCAGATGAAACACCAGAAAAAACAGGAAAACAGCGGAATGACTGGCGGGGGTGGTTCCAAGAGGAAATTCGCCCCCCTAGGAGGCTAGATGTGCATATTCATGGCGCGCAGCACGCTCGCCAGAGTTCTGGAGGCCTCTTCCCTGACCCGTTCTATGCCGATTTTTAGGATTTTTGTCACGAGATCTGGATTTTTCTCCAATTCTCTCCTTCTCTCCCGAATGGGCGCCAGAAACCTGTCAGTTTCCTCCACCAGAAGCTCCTTAAGAGCCTTTGCCCCTCCATTTCCTATGTCCCTGGCTATCTGCTCTGGCCCTCTGCCCATAAGGAGGGACGCCAGTACCAGCAGATTCGCCACATCCGGCCTATTGACTGGATCGTAGGTTATGAGTTTTTCACTGTCAGTCTTGGCTTTGGCCAGGGCGGTGCTAATCTCATCTCTGGTTGCATTCAGCATTAGGGCGTTCCCACGACTCTTACTCATCTTCTGCCGACCATCCAGACCCATGAGTACTGGCACGTCGGACAGGAGTGTCTGGGGCTCGGAGAATAGTCCGGCGCCGGGGCAGAACTTGTTGTTAAACCTTCTTGCTATGGTCCTCGATAGCTCCATGTGAGGCAACTGGTCCTTTCCGGCCGGAACCAGATTGGCATTCACCGACAGTATGTCACAGGCCTGGTGGACGGGGTAGACCAGCATACCGGCACTGACATTCTCTAGGTTCGCGCTCTGTATCTCCTCCTTGGTCGTTGGGTTTCTCTCCAGCTCGGCCACCGACACCAGGGTCAGAAAGGGCACCAGCAGCTGGTTCAGTTCGGGGATCTGGCTGTGCGGGAAGATGAAGCTCCTGCCTCCGGTGAAATCCAAACCCACAGATGCGTTATCTATGACAAGCTCTCTGCTGAAGTGGGAGATTTGGCTAAAATTCTCATGGTCAGTGAGAACCTGCTGGTCGGCGACGAGTATGAAGAGTTCCAGCCCCTGCCTCTGGAGGTTGATTCTATTGGCTAGAGAGCCAAAGTAGTGCCCCAGGTGGAGGGTTCCCGTTGGCCTATCTCCAGTCAATACCCTATAGCCAACGGGGCTCTTCGCTATGTTCTCGGCTATCCGGCGGCTCACCTCCTGGGCTTTCTCAAAAGTATCCATTATTATTTGGTTGGTTAGTTCCTACTGGCTAGAAACATAGATGGCCACGTCAAAAACACAATGGGGGACCGCTGCAAACTGGCTTTCCCTAGGGAAAAGTCCGGTCTAGGGAGGATTTTCGCTCCGGGAAATCTTTCTGACTCTCCACCCCCCAATTCACCAGAGACTGTGGAAACTTTACCCCTTTTCTGAGACTAAATTTATTCTAGTCTACCGGCCGGGGCCTATCATTGATTTTTTAAATGGATTCGACTAGCCTGGGACCAGAGGGAGTTGCTAGAGTCTATCGATGGGAGTTTTTGCCGGATGAAGAGAGTGGCTAGTGGTTTGTTTTGGTGGATGCTTATTTTATCCCTGCTGTACGCTCTGTCTAGTGTTTTCACCCCCCAGGAGAGCGAAAACAGGAATAGAGAGAGGAGGGTGATCTACTCTGAGTTTCTGGATATGATCCAGAACAACGAGATAGGTGCCGTGGAAATAAGGGGGGGAAACATAGCCGGAGCGCTGAGGAATGGTGACAAATTCAGCACCTATGTCTCTAGCCTGGTTGACCTGGGTGATCTACTAAAATCTCTCAGAGCCAACGGAGTTGAGATAAAATTCTCCTCCAACTACAGCAAAAAGTATATGGTTCTGGATATTCTGGGCTATTGGCTGCCGGCACTGATAGTGCTGGTGTTTGCCATTCTGAGGTTCAGACAGCTAGGCTCGGCTGACGGTAGCCACTTCGGCTTCTACAAATCGAAGGCGAAACTTCTGCAGATTAAGTGCGAAGTGACCTTCAGCGATGTGGCCGGCATTGACGAGGCCAGAGAGGAGCTCAAGGAGTTGGTAGATTTCCTGAGGGACCCGGAAAAATATACGGCCATAGGTGCAAGGATACCGCGGGGCTGCCTGCTGGTGGGCCCTCCCGGCACAGGTAAGACGCTGCTGGCCAAGGCCATTGCCGGAGAGGCAAATGTTCCCTTCTACTTCATAGCGGGCTCCGACTTTGTGGAGGTATTCGTTGGAGTGGGGGCTGGCCGAGTGAGGGAGATGTTCGCCGAAGCCAAGAAGAATGCCCCTTGCCTGATATTTATCGATGAGATTGATGCCGTCGGCAAACACAGAGGGGTAGGCCTGGGTGGTGGCTCCGATGAGAGGGAGCAGACACTTAACCAGCTGCTGGTGGAGATGGATGGCTTCGAGGGAAATGGTGGAATAATAGTCATTGCAGCCACTAACCGGAGAGATGTGCTAGATGAGGCGCTGCTCCGTCCGGGGAGATTCGACAGAGAGATTACCGTACAGCTGCCTGACGTAAAGGGGAGAGAGGAAATCCTGAGAGTCCACGCTAGAAAAGTTAAAATGGCACCAAATATCGATCTAAGGTCCATAGCAAAGTCCACTCCCGGTTTCAGTGGTGCCGATCTGGCTAACATAATTAATGAAGCCGGCCTGCTGGCGGCAAGGGTCAACAGGAAGGTGATAACCGACGAGGAGATTGAAGAGGCGAAGGAAAGGGTGGTGATGGGTGTGAAAAATAGGAGTAGGGTCAAGAAGGAGGAGGAGACGCGGCTTATAGCATACCACGAGGCGGGTCATGCGATTGTTGCGGTGAACTGCAAAAATTCTGAGCCGATCTATAAGGCAACCATCATCTCTCGGGGAACTACGGGGGGCTATGTCTCTATGCCCTCGGAGAATGATGGAAGGCTTACGGCCAAGACGAAGGCCAGCATGACGGATGACATCACCACCCTCATGGGTGGCCGAATGGCCGAGGAGATTATGTTTGGTGCTGACAAAATCACTGCCGGAGCCATCAGCGACATTAGGAGTGCAACCCATCTGGCTAAGGACATGGTGGTACGTTTCGGCATGAATGATGTGGTGGGTCCGGTCTACTACGGCAAAAAACTGGAGAGTGAGGATGGCTACCGCGTAGAGGCTGCCTCCGACGAAACTCTGAATACCATAGACTATGAGATAAGGAGCCTCATTCTGAGATGTAAAAAAATTGCCGAGGAGATTATTCTCAGCAACAGAGACAGTCTGGTCAGAGTGGCCGAAGCGCTGCTGAACTATGAGACTCTGTCGGGCCAGGAGATAGGGGACATCATCGATGGAAAGGAAATAAGAAGGGAGGAAAACCGGGGAGAAAATTCTCTGGTGGATTCCGTTTCTCTGTTAGTTAAAGTTGTGGAGGAAAATAAAAATGAAGACACTGAAAAAAAAGAAGGCTAGGGTACTTAGCTGTGCTGCTATTCTCTGCGGTCTGGTGCTTTCGGCAGTCGGCCGAGCCAGGGGAGAGGGGATGGCGAACCTGAACTCTGGAGCTGGGGAGGTCCCAGACAGTGCTCCAGGGCTAGAGGATCCCGGGATGACGGCTGGCGAGGGTGCCAGTGCTCCCCCGGGAGTGACGCCAGCCGCGGCGGAGGAGAGAGAGTTCACGGAGGAGGAGAGGGCAATACCCGATGACATAGAGTTGAATAATCTTCTGCTGATGGAGTTGAAGGATGGCATTGTTATCATAGAGATGTTTCCAGAGAAAGCCCTGGGGCATGTGCAGAGGGTAAGTATACTCGTCCGGGAGGGTTTCTACGATGGCATTAAATTCCACAGAGTCATAAGGGGTTTCATGGCCCAGACCGGAGATCCCACTGGAACAGGCATGGGTGGTAGCAAATTTGGGAAGATGCAGGCTGAGCTGAATGATATGAAGCATATCCGGGGAACGGTCTCCATGGCTCGGGCAAATGACCTAGATAGCGCCAACAGTCAGTTTTTCATAATCACCGGTAAATACTTTGAGCATCTGGATGGCCAGTATACGATCTGGGGTAGGGTAATCTATGGCATGGAGCTGGTGGACAGGATTGCTAGCTCGGAGAATGATATAAATGGGATGGTTGCCAATCCAGATGTTATAGTGAAAATGGCGCTGATGAAGGATTTGAACTATAACTATGAGGGAGACACGGAGGAACAGAGGAAAGCCCGGAGGATAGCTAGGATCGAGATGCTGCGGAGCCTGGGGGAACTCAAGAAACTGGATTCTGAAGGTGGCCCCTCCGGAGGAAAAGGCGAATGCCTTCTGGATAAAATTATTAGACTTAATGGTGAATTGGAGTAGGTCCATGGAGAATTTTTTTATATTTATGAGTACCCTTACGGCTAAGAGAGGCTTCAGAGTGTTTATGAGTCTGCTGGTTCTGGGCATCCTCGTTGGCAGCTACCTTAAGTATAACTCTAGATTTGTAGACAGACAGAAGCTGAGTTCCACCCTTGGCACTCTGGGAGAGAGGATTAGAAATAGAAAGGATAGAAAGACAGAGGTGCCCCCTGAGGAACGTGGCGCGGCCAGTAGCGTCCTAGAGGGAGTCCCAGAGACCCTCCGGGAGGAGCGGAGACCCGAGGTGGTTGTCAAAAAGCAACTTGGACCGGATGCGAAGCCTGTAAATGATATGGCCCCTATGGAGGAAAAAATTAAAGGCATAGCGAATATCCACCTGAAGCTGAAAATTCTTGAGGACAGCTATCTGGATAGACGAAAAAAGAATAGGATAGACCGATCCAGAACCGCCCGGGAGGGTGATTTTGTGTACTATTCCATGGAAACCTTGTTTGATATTGATACGGCGGCTAGTAGCTATGGGGGAAATAACTATCCGAAAGGTAATTTTTTCATGAAGATCCTCAGAAATGATGTCGTCGGAAAAAAGCTCATCGGAAAAAAAGTGGGCCAGGTTGTTGAGTACAGCTACTCAGATCTCACCAGTGGTCTTCCGGAGAAGGATAGGATAGATCTGGAGGAGAGTTTCAGTAATCTAATGACTATTGTGAATAACGAATTCGCCAAGTACGGCCTGAAGCTATTCAACAGTACAAAGATAAAATACAGAATTGTAATACTGGACTTTATAGCTCGAAAAATGGCGGAAGAACTCGCCCTCGGGGAATATACCAGGGGTAGATAGGGGCGGCCCCTGCTGTGGGTCGCTGGCATCGACCCTGACCTGGCTCTCTGGCGCAGGGGGAAAGGACCATCCCAACTGGCCACCCCCTCCAGCTGTGATTTCTGAGTAGCTGCTAGGGTTCCGCTGCTTTTCCAGCGGTCCCCGGAGGCCTTCCTCCGGAACGCCATCTGTAGGCTGCAGCTCTCTGGGGCAGACTACTATCTCTTGCTGAACACTTGGCCTTTGCGAGCCTTCTTTAGGCCTGGCTTCTTCCTTTCGACAACCCTTGGATCCCTTGTGAGCAGACCGGCTGACTTCAGTTCGACTCTGTAGGCCTCTGGGTTATGGGCTAGCATGGCCTTAGCTAGGGCATGCTTTACAGCTCCGGCCTGGCCCGATAGGCCGCCCCCTCTGACAAAGCATAGGGCATCAAACTGGCCCTGGGTGCTGGTTGTGACAAAGGGAACATTGACCATAACCTCTAGTATGGGTCTCTTGAAATAGTCAGCTGCCCGGAGGTTGTTAACTCTGATCTCTCCGCTGCCTTTCCAGAGCCAGACTCTGGCAACGGCGTCTTTCCTCTTGCCGGTGGCGTAGACTCTGCCAAGCCTATCTATGGTGGGCTTTTCGGCAACATCTTTCTTTAGAATCTTAACCTGCACATCGGAGACCTTCTCCACCTCGATCCCATCTAGGACTGAAGCGGTCTCTTCGGTTCCGGCCCCTCCTCCGTCGTCCGAGGGTACACTCTCCGGGCTGTCCCCTTCGCCATCTCCGGTCCTCCTGGACATCTTCTTTGGAAAAAGCCTAACCATCGGCTTCTTTAGAGAAATTTTTTTATCAACAGTCATTGGCACTCCTCTCTATTTTCTGGAATTTTTTCTACTCATAGCTCCTATGTCAAGTTTCTCGGGTCTCTGTCCCTCGTGGGGATGGTAGCTACCTCCATAGACATGTAGCTTCCCCATCACAGCCCTTCCCAGAGGGCTCCTCGTTATCATCCTGCGGACAGCATTCTGAATAATTCTCTCCGGGGTCTCGGCCCTCATTTTCTTCATGGTCCTGAACTTGATTCCCCCTATGTGGCCCGTATGCCAATAGAATCTCTTGAGTTCCTTGCCGCCGGTGAGAACTACCTTCTCTGCATTTACAACTACGATGTGATCTCCACAGTCCATGTGGGGTGTGAAATACACCTTGCCTTTTCCCCGGAGATAGTTCGCCACAATCGCCGCCATCCTTCCTAGCACTAGCCCTGCGGCATCTACCAGGTACCACTTCCGCTCTATCTCCTCTGGAGTTACGGAAAACGTCTTCATTAAATTCCTTGCCATAGCTATCAGTTACCTCAAACTCTCCCTAAAGCGAGCAACACCCCCTTCCTCTCTGGCCCCGGGGCAGTTGCCAGCACCTCCCTAGCAACTAGAGATCGGACTCAGGCTACAGCTAATCGTTTATAAGTCAAGTTCAGGTTGTTTTTTGTACAGGTCCATAACATATGAGACAAATTCACCCCACTCTGTTCAGAGATAAATAATACTCCATAGGAGTTTTGAAATCAAGTCCCGTTGCAAATTAGTTCTTTCGGGTCCCATTCCCAGAGGGGTAGACAGGTGCTAGAGAAACACTAGAGCAGCTATACGTTTAGCCTAATTTGCAGCAGTCCCATCAAGCTTCAAATGGGATCTATAGTTATTGTATCTGTATATGTACTTGGCCAGCGAATATTCGCTATTTTCAACTCCCCGGCCTCCTCTCCCTCCGCTAGCCCGCTGATTTCCTCTTTCCGTCTCCAAACTTCCCCGGTTCATCCTCCAGTCCTTTTTCCAGGATCTACGCATGTTATTTGGGAGGAGTTTGAATTTTCTGCGGATCCGAGAAACTGTCCAGCGCCTTTCTCTGGTTTTCCATTGTCTGTAGCAGAACGATCTTCTGGTCACTATCGTTTGGCATCTTCTCAAGTTTTTTCGCATCCTCTTCGGCGACCCTAGCCCCCTCCTGGCCAGTAGAGTGCCCACTACCCTCCTCTGTTTTTTCCATTTTATCCCCATCTCCACCCTTCCCAGAATCATTTACAGTTTCATTCTGTTTCTGAATAGCGGCAACAGATTTTTCATATTTATTCAAAATATCCTTTGCCGCTGGACGAGCCTTAGGATTAACTGCAAGCATGGAGGTGATGATTTCTTTCAGAGAGGAATCCGGGATGGTTTTCGATATCTCACCCAATTTTCTTTCAAATAACCGTGCTTCTCTGGAACTTGACCCCAGCATCTTACACATAAATGTCACAAGAGCGTATTTATTGCTAAAGTTCTGGGCAGCTATTATCTCCTCAAATGGGTTTCTGTCTGTCAGCAGTTTACAGAGCGTCAGTCCCAGAGACCAAATGTCAACATTGCTTCGATCATAATTGTAATCAAATATCTCTGGGGCCACGTAGGAGAAACTTCCCAGACCCTGATCCGTATTGTTGATCGGTACCATGGCCCCAAAGTCGCAGATTACCAGGCTGCCATCGATCCTGACCAATATATTTTCTGGTTTCATATCCCCGTGGGCAACTTTTAAGATATCATTCAAAATAACTAGAGCACTAAAAAGTCCCATTACCCTCTCTAGGCTGAGAAATTTTTTCATATCTTCAGTTTTGCTCAGCCTTGCGAGGTCGCCGCGCCCGCAGTATTCCGCTATGATAACACCTTTCTTCTCAGTCTCAGGGGTTGAAAAGATTTTCATCAGACAGTCCTTAGAGTTAGGGTCCCACCTATTCGATCTAAAGTAGTTGGCATAGACAAAATCTCCTGCAGAATCCGCAAGTTTATTTTTTTTAAACACCTTCACGCTGACAAATGTGCTAAGTGTAATGCTATAGACCCTATAGACATCGGCAAATGCGCCACTGCCAGCCCTAACCACCTCCTGCCCACCTACTATTGGAACTGAGCTAGAATCTACTCCAGGAGGTGCTCCGGCGAGATCCGGAAATAGATCCGCGGTTGACCCATTGGCTTTGGCGTCTGCTATTTTTCTAACGAGATCCTGAAAGGCCTCGAGAGAGATCGAGCCTTTTGATTCCGACATATGTCCTCCTAGGTAATAGTGTACTGCCATTATTATGGCTGAATATTTTTATGAGGCAACAGCCAAAACCCCCTCCAGAAAAAATATTTTCTCCAACGGTTGACAACGGGTGTAATTTGTGCTATGCTAGGAAGACGGTTCTATTTTCCTAGGGCCGTCCTATTTTTTTCCATTTGTATTTTATAGTTTCCCTCTCGGTGGGGTAGGGAAACACCAGTGATATTATAGGGAGACGGTTCTATGAAAATAGAACCGTCTCATTTTTTTGTCGAATATTCTATCGTTTCCTTCCAAGGAGGGGAGGGAGCTACACCTAGCAGCTGATTTTGACAGGAAATTCCTCCTTCTAGAGGCATAGCCAGTCCCCAGCCTCTCGCTCCGAGGCAGAAATGCCACCGGTCCCTTCTCCAGGAGACCTCCTCCCCCTATCTCCATTTCCTCTAGCCTAGCCAAGACTAGCTATAAACTCCCCGGTCTATATCAGATTCAAATTGTTGGTCAGAGAGTCAATGTTCTCTGACACTTCCTCCAGTACTGCAGTCGTTCTTTCAAATTCTTCATGATCGGAGCAGGTTGTCGCCTGGGAGTTTTCACTCTCTTCGCTTCCCGGAGGAGATGCACTATCCACCATTTCCGGAATTTTCATAGCGTTTTTGTGGGGCGGCACAGTGTTCTGCTCTGGAACCGACATATTTTTCTGTTCTTCTCCAGATTCTTCCACCCTAGAATTCTCCTCCGGTTTCTTCGGCTCTGGCGACCCGGAACCAACATTCTTTTCCTGAACTTCCGCATTTCCAAATTTGATTACCGTTCCCTGGTCAGTCTCCGATTCTGGCCGCTCTTTACCTTTGCAGCTAGAGCTATCAGGCCTATCCGGGTCCACCCGGAGCACAATTTTCGGGGTTCCACCACTCTTCTCTCTAGATTTCTCCGAATCCTCCTCCGTCGAATCATCGTAACAGTCTGGTGGGTCGTGCATACCGTCATAGTGCAACAACTCATTAGTAGGTAGTTTAACCGACACATTATCATCATTATCTAATTTCTGCTGGCATTTCATCAACACATTATTTTCTATCTCGGCCAGAGCCTCAGCTCCCATCCTAACCATCAGCCCATTAACTTCGCCCCCAACGGTCCCATCATCTCGCTCTTGCCTGGTTTCCACAGCAAACAGTTGCTCATACTGGGCCTTTTTGGCACCAGAACTCTCTCTGGCTAGTTGATCGTAGAGCTCTCGGGCCGTTGGCCTCTTCCTGGGATCGTATTCGAACATTCTGGCTATGGCCCCAATCAGGAGGTCATTATCGGCTATAGTCCCCCTAAGATCCTCAGGAAGACTATTTTTCCAATTTTCTCGAGGTTCAGGAAAGTTAAGCATATTTTTGCCAGTCAGCAACTCATAGAAGGTTGCTCCGAGGCTCCAGATATCACACTTCCGCTGGTCACAGTTGGCATTTCCATGTTTGATAGCCTCCGGAGCAGCGTATGGTTCCGTTCCAGAGAAGGCAGTGGATTTAGTGTTGCTATCGTCCTCTGGAACTTTTACTGCGGCGAAAAGCCCAAAGTCAGCGAACACCGCACTAAGATCCTCTCTGAGCAAAATATTTCCCGGTTTTATGTCATTGTGACTGTAGCCAAGTTTATTGAGTTCCGCAAGGGTCAGCAGTAGCCCACCAAAATTCCCTAGGATAATATCTTTTACCATATGCTCCCTATTACCTGGAACAATATTTCTAAGATTCCCGAGATAACCGAATTTACAGCGCTCTGATATCATCACTCTATTTTGTCTCTCGTAGTCCTCGGAGGAAAAAATCTTCAGAACTCTACAGGAATTAAGTTTACCAAAATTACTCCGAAACACATTAGCATACAGAAATTCACCCTCACTCCCGGCGGCTGGGGCCGAGGGTTTGTTATCTGTCCCCAGGATCTTCACAGCAACGTAGGTTGCCAGGACCTGGCTGTAAACTCCGTAGACAGCACCAAAATTGCCTTTGCCGAGCAGAATAATGCTCTTTTCTCCTACTATGCGGTTTATCTGTATATCATCGGATGAATCTGCCGTTTCAATGTCCGGAAAAAACGGAGGGGTGTTGGTCAAATACCAGCATCTGGCTCCCTTCAGCTTCCTTTTGAGAAAAATCCAATTCTCACGGCTATGGCTGATATACATACTATCCCTAGTAACCCAGCTACCTCTACTATAGGACAAATATTTTATGAGTAAACATTTTTCCAGCCCTCCGCGGTTCTCCGGAAATAGGAACTCGGGAGAAGAGTCTGAATTTTTTAGCCGTCGGTCCTGCCGGGGCACCCCGGTGGCTAGGATTAGCTCCGGACCCTCCCAGAAAATCCACCAGACTATTTTTTCTCTCTGTGAAAAAGTTGCTGCCAAGGAGCCAGTGGCGTCACTCCATAGCAAAATTTTTCATTATTCTGTTGAAAAATCTTTTCGAAACTATACACTCCCCCGCAGTGGAATAGAGTTTACCTAGAGAAAATGTTCGGAAATGTCATAGCGAGGTTGTTTAGATCATCAAACAGCAGAGAAATAGAAAAGCTCGGGAGAACCGTGGCCCAGATTAATGATCTGGAGAGACAGTACTCAGCCATGGGTGACCACGACCTTAAGGGACAGACTGCTCTCTTCAGATCCATGCTAGAGCATGGCAGATCACTGGATGATATGCTTCCAGAGGTGTTCGCCGTTGCCCGGGAGGTGGGCATAAGAACACTGGACCTCAGAGCCTTCGATGTCCAGCTGATGGGAGCCATAGTCCTACACCAGGGCAGAATAGCAGAAATGAAGACAGGAGAGGGTAAAACCTTCGTAGCCGTTTTTTCTGCCTACCTGAATGCCCTGGAGGGAAAGGGGGTTCATATAGTCACCGTGAACGACTACCTAGCTAAAAGAGACTCCGAGTGGATGGGACGAGTCTATAGTTTCCTCGGCATGAGGGTAGGCTGCGTTCTCCAGCACATGACTGACTCAAAACGGAGAGAAGCCTATGGCTGCGACATAACCTACGGCACAAACAGCGAATTTGGCTTTGACTATCTGAGGGATAACATGAAGGTGGAGAGAGATGAGCTCAGCCAGAGGGATTTTAACTTCGCCATAGTGGATGAGGTCGACTCCATCCTCATAGATGAGGCAAGAACACCACTGATAATTTCCGGTGCCACGGACGATAGCTCAGAGCTCTATGTCAAAATCGACGGCCTAGTGAGGAACATTGACGATTCACTCTGCTCCATCGATGAGAAGGAGAGAACGGTGGTTCTGACCGAAGAGGGAACCGAACACATAGAGAAGTGTCTGCAGAATGGTGGCCTCATAGCACCTAGCGATAATCTCTACGATATAAAATACATAGACGTGGTGCACCACGTGAACCAGGCTCTGAAGGCGCATAAATTATTCAAGAATGACGTCGACTATATGGTGAAAAATGGCCAGGTTCTGCTGGTGGATGAGTTTACAGGCCGAATAATGGACGGCCGAAGGTTTTCCGACGGACTCCACCAGGCACTGGAGGCAAAGGAGATGGTCAAAATTCAGAATGAAAACCAGACTCTGGCCAGCATTACCTACCAGAACTACTTCAGGATGTATCCTAAATTGGCCGGAATGACGGGAACGGCTGTGACCGAAGCCGAGGAGTTTGAATACATCTATGGTCTGAGAACTATAGAGATACCGACTAACGTTCCGGTCAACCGGAGGGACGAGGATGACGTTATCTATAAGAGTGAGGGGGCAAAGTACAGCGCCATAGTGGAACAGATAAAGGAATGCTATAGCAGAAGGCAACCTATCCTGGCTGGAACCGTAAGCATAGAAAAATCCGAGAAATTGTCAAAGCTTCTAAAGGAGGCTGCCATTCCCCACAACGTGCTGAACGCCAAGTACCACGAAAAGGAGGCTTACATCATAGCCCAGGCTGGAAAACCTGGAATGGTCACCATAGCCACCAACATGGCCGGCCGAGGCACGGACATTAGGCTGGGAGGGGCCATAGACTTTGATATCCGCGACATTGAGAATTCTGAGGAGCTGTCCAGCGACCAGAAAAAATCAATGGTAGAGAAAGTCATGGAGAGAAATAGTCTGGACAGACAGATTGTCGTGGATGCGGGTGGCCTCTACATACTGGGCACGGAGAGACATGAGAGTAGAAGAATCGACAACCAGCTGCGGGGTCGCTCGGGGAGACAGGGGGATCTGGGAGTTTCTAAGTTTTTCCTATCTCTAGAGGATGACCTCATGAGAATATTCGGATCCGACAAGCTAGCGGGAATGCTGACGAGGCTGGGTCTAAAGGATGACGAGGCCATATTCCACCCCTGGATTAGTAGATCACTGGAGAAGGCCCAGAAAAAGGTTGAGAATATGCACTACGAGACGAGAAAGAGCGTCCTAAAGTACGACGACGTCGTGAACACCCAGAGAAGGGTGATTTTTGAACAGAGAAGGGAGATAATGTTCTCTAACTCCGTATCCGACGAGATCGACTACATGATAGAGACAAAAAACAGCGAGCTGATAAATACATTCTTCCCCCACGGCCTAGAGGCAGAGGACTACGACCCAGCCAGACTGAAGAGCGAAGTTTTCCGCATCTATGGCATCAACCTCCCAGTGGATGAGTATCTGGAGAGGAATCCTGGGGCTAGCTCCAACGATGTGCTGAAACTTCTCCGGGAGGAGACTGGAAGACTGTTTGACGAAAAGGTTGGGACCTACGGGCAGGATATTGTGCGTGTGATGCGAAAACATGTGTTCCTACTCACGGTCGACAGGCTATGGAAGGACCATCTCTATGCTCTGGATAAAATCAGGCAGTCCATAGGCCTGAGAGCCTACGGACAGAAGGATCCTCTGCTGGAATTTAAAAAGGAAGCCTACGACCTGTTCGAAAATCTCATGCGCAGCATAGACGAGGAGACCATATCTGTCCTGGCTAAGATAAAAATATCCATGGACAGTGGTCTGAACGGCCAGGTCAAATTCCGAAGCAGCGGTGACGACGCCTTTGACCTCGAAGAGGATTTTGTGGAAGCCATGAACCTAACCCAGAGGCAGAGGACGAGACTCACCAGGAACGTCGGCAGACAGGAGACCGTTGTTTCCCGGGGCGGCAGAAGAATTGATCCAAATAACAGAGAGACCTGGGGCCGGGTTGGTAGAAATGACCCATGTCCCTGTGGTTCGGGCAAAAAATATAAGCAGTGCTGTGGTAAGCCCAGCTAGCCTCGCCGCCGGTGGCCAGGTCTCCGGCCGGGAGGCTGGGCGCTAGCTGCGGCTACCTTGACAGACCGGGAAATCACTCTAGGCTAGGGCCTAGAAGTCGGCTGCAACTCTGCGGCCGGAGGTTTTTGCTGTGGAGATACTATGTGGAATTGGCTTGCGAACATCTGTCTGATGGGTGGTGAGGTGATGGTCATGGCACCGGTGACTGTGGCTGGGCTAATTTTTCACCAGCGGAGGCTCTACGAGAGGATGGCCTGCTTCCTATTCTTTGCCATGATCTTTAATAAATTCCTGAAACACATCTTCAGAATACCACTCTTTCCCCATCTAGGCACGGGCTATGCCTTTCCCAGTGGCCACATGCACTCAACCCTGATGTTCTACGGCTATGTGCTCTACAGGGTGAGGGATCGGAGAATTAGAGCCCTGATGCTGGCCATTATGCTGGGAGAGGCCTTCAGTCTGGTGTATTTTAGATTCCATGACCTGGCCGATCTACTAGGGGCTCTGGGATTCAGCCTGGTGGAGATACTCTGCTACCACCAGTTGACTAGCAAATTTGGAGAGGAGAGAGGGGAGAGGTACGCCCTGGCCGCTGCCATTGGCCTGGCTCTCCTCTCGGTAGCGGCGCTAGGGGTAATGCATGGGATGGCAGACTATGTCTGGTTTGCTCTCTATAGCCTTCTAGGAATAGTTCTAGCAGGTCGGCTGGACGAGGGAGCGCTGGAGACTCTGGGCCAGAGGCTTATGGCACTACTGATGTCTGGCACACTGATCTGGCTGCTGTTCACGGTCTACAGGGCTCTGGACTTTCGCTGCTACTTTCTCTCTGAAATGAAGTTTCTGTTCATAGCCCCTATCCTAATTGGATCCATCAACTTCTCCGGCAAACTAAGACTGCCTCTCTAGGCGCTGGCTAAATCACTAGGGGAACAACTGTCAGCTCGCCCTCCGGGGAGTGTTCCTATCCTCCGCCCAGGGGCTAGAGTAGGCTGTTTATTTTCAGCAGTATTTCTAACTCGTCGATGAGCTCGATGACGATATTCAGGCCCTCCTGCCAGAAATTTTCATCCTCCAGGTCGACACCAAGGGATAGTAGCAGATCGCCATAGTTGGCATTAGCACCGGCGCCGAGAAACCCCATGTACTTCCCTCTGAAACTCTCCGGATCTTTTCTATAGCGACTATAGAGAATATTGGCAAGGCAGCTGGCGAAGATGCTCGGACAGCTCTGGAAGGGGCTGGAAAAAAACTGCTGTAGCCCAGCCCAGCGGTACCTGTGGCTGCCATCAAATCTGACTGTGTCCCCGAAAGCCCTTTCCCAGGCGGATAGCCAGATCTCCCCTATCCTCTCGGAGGTTAACTGCCCCTGTTTCCTCTCCTCATAGAGAACATTCTCAAATTCCAGGAAAATCGCCCCTAGAGCCAGAATTTCTATCATGTTTTCTATCCTCTCCGAGACCAGAGCAATTTTTCTATCTATATTTGTCTCACTCTCCCTGAGATGGTCAAAGACCAGATTCTCACCGAACAGAGACAGGGCTCTGGACAGCGCCTCTGGGGCTCTAAAGGCCAGATAGCTGTTGCCCCGGGATAGGTGGGCCCCCAGAACGCAGCCTAGTCCCCGGGCTAGGGCTAGGGTGTCCTCAGCTCTCCCACGAAAATTCAACAGTAGATAGGGGTGAATCTGGGGTGTGGTTGGCGCACAGAGCATCTCCTCGCTCTTCCCGGCTCTGGGCGGAGCATCTATCCAGCTGCCACTGAGAAACTCCCGGCAAATTTCAGCCACCTCCGGTGAAAACTTTTCGTAGGCGGCAAGGACCAGGGCCACTGCCTCCTGCCAGCCATATGTTTTGCCGGGACTGAATTTGCCGGGGGCAAAGAGATCGCTGTAGACTAGCCTGTCCCTGCCGACCATTTTGGCCTTAAGGCTGTAATACCTCTGTACAACTGGCCCATAGTTTCTCTGGATGGTGCTCTGGAGATTTTCCAAGGCCACATCGCCGATGCCGCTGAGCATATTCACCTGGGAAGTCGGTTTTTCGAACTTTCTCCATCTATCCTGGAGAATCCTATCCCTGGCCTGGCTGTTAATGGCAAAGGTGAATAGCTCTATGTTTTCTCCTAGGCCAGAGCTGTGCAATTTCGCAGCTCTGATCCTTCTGCCTCTTCTCCCGTCGCCTCTGGCAATGTTAGCTAGCTCCGCTCCGCCGATGACTGTACCTCTAAATTTACGTCCTAGGCGAGTACTGATGATCTCAGAAAGTCCCAGCCAGTGGCTAGCCTCTCCAATCATCGATGCGGTGACGCTGGCCTCTCCTCTCTCTAGCATGTAGTGCTCAAGGTCGTCGGACAGCTGGTGGTCCTTGAAAAGTCTCAGTTTTTCTATGAACCTGCCGTAGTGCTCCATCAGATTAGGACTATCCGATAGCCTCCGGGCCATGTCGGCGTCGGCCATTCTGACTATCTCATCTCTGAAGAAGACCAGTTTCGATGATATTCTCGCCACCCTCTCGGCAGTTCGCTGGAAAAACACCCTGTTTTTCTCCTCGACATCACCCTCGGCTCGCTTCAGAAGGATAAAAGACTCTATCTTTGCCAGCAGCTCCACCATCCTCTCATACTCCCCCAGAGCTCTGAAGAGCTCGTAGCCACTGAGTCTTCTCAGGGCTCTGGAGTATCTTCTGGCAAATTCCTGGGAACTTCTCTCCAGCCACAGGAAATCCTTCTCTAGGCTTGGATCGTCCACGGCGCTGTAGAGATCACCCAGGTCCCAGCGGGGGAGGTTGCCCATGGTCTTGCCATTTCTATCCAATCTAGCCCAGGGGTTGAATTTATTGTTTCTCTTTTTCGAGCTAAGAACTGTGAGAGTGGCCAATAAGAGAACCACCGCCATAGCCGCGTAGAGGAGTCTGTGTCTTCTTTTCCTCTCATAGAACAGATTGCCCATGGGATCCGTGTAAAAACTAAGAATGGTGCCTGATGATAATTACTCTCTGGTACAATGTCAAGTTATACGCCTGGGCTATACTTTCTCTGGCGCCAGCTTGACCAGTCCCTAGCCTAGAACCTCTGAACCTCCATCGAAGGCTACCAGAAAGTGTGTCTGCCCTAGACCAATTTTTCTCTAGAAAAGGGCCCGGAGATTGATGGCTGAGCTCCGCCGGGGGCCCTCCAGAAACGAAAGAAATTGGCGCCATCCCCTACTGCCATGGGTTCAACCCTAGCAGCCGCTCTAATGTTTCTCCAGCAACTGCCTGGCTTCTCCGGGAAGAAAAACCTGGGGAATCCTAATTTGCAGAAGGACCCAAATCTAGAGTTATTTTTGGATGCTGTGAAATTCTGCTGATCTCTGTTGCCAGAGCCAAAGAAATGACTCTGGCCGATAGGAATGGCACCGCTGTGGCTGTATCTGGCCTCTGGGAATATCCACTCTGGTCGTGCTGGGCTGATTGGCTGAAGCTTTGGCTCGTCCTGAATGTTTTCCTGGCCAATGGACCTGTCCTCGGGGTCTAGGGTCAAAATTAAATTTTTGCAGCCACAAAATACATTGAAAAATAGCCATCCGGAATTTACCTAGGAAAGTTGCATTTTACGCATTATTATATTATAAGTCTAACTCACCTAGGTTTGTAGGTTATGGATAACCGGAGACGATCAACTGAGATGTGTTGTTATATGATTTTCAAAAGATTGCGTGCGAGGTAGAAAAAAAATTAGCCAGTTGCTATTTACTTTTGAAAAAAAATGGTGTATAAATATCGATGCTGATAATATATTTTTCCGCGGGGGCGCGAGCTTTCGGTGGAAAAAGGGGAAACTGTTATTAATATCTTTTAATGGGAATAAACAATGAAACTAGAGTTCGTAATAAAGAATCTCGTACACAGTAACAAAATAAAAACTCAGTACGAGCTGACAGAGGTTCTGTCAAAGAAAGGTTTCACGACCACGCAGTCAAACATATCTAGGATACTGAAGAAGCTGAACGCCGTGAAAATTGTGGACGAAAATAAGGACATGTACTATATAATACACAGCAAGCCTATAGAAATAGGAAGCTGGGCAAAAAATATGGTCACTGTCATCGAGCACAACAATCATAATGTGATTATAAAAACCTATAACAGGGCTGCAGATCTGATAGGCCAGATAATAGATGAGAGAAACGTTAAGAACGTTTTGGCTACCCTATCTGGAAATTGTGTTGTTCTTGTCATACCTGAGGATATTGGACAGATAGAGGAATTAGTCCAGAATCTGAAGGATATGTTTATGATGGGCGCTGACAAATAGGAAGGCGCTGTCCTAGAACCTCAGAACATGGGGGTCCGCGTCGAGCCTGGAGTAGTTTTCCAGGAACCCAGGCGGATCCCTGGCTATGGGAATAAACTGATTTGGAGAGGAGTTCTCTAGAGAGCTGGGCAGTGAAAAAACATCAGACCAGCTCAAGTCGGAATGATCTCACTGCTTGGCTGCGCAGGTCTAACGATGCCTAGCGGTGCGCAACTGGTCTGACTCATTCTCGCCCCTATCTTCTCCCATCCAGACGATTCTAGAGTGAAACTATAGTGTTTGACGCAGGAATTGCCGGGCTGAGTTGCTGACCGCTGCCGAAGTTGGATCTTCGGAGCATCATCCTGGCTGCAGTGCCAGACCATAGCTCTGTTTGATTTAGCCAACGGACAGAGGCTAGGGTATAGTGGAAATGTACATTGCTGTGCTCTTGGACTATACCTCCTATCCTCTAGGAGCGGGCAGTTGCCCAGAATCGCTTTGGGTTCGAACCGTTCTAGGATGGTGGAACCGAATGGCACTGTGCCGTTGACAAAGGGAAAGTAGATCCTATAGTGGGACTAGGCTGTGTGTTAGATTAGCTGATGAAGGTAGTTGCGTCTATAAAAACGTCTAAAACTAG
>JAITSP010000050.1 GCA_031287725.1 Rickettsiales bacterium | reverse complement strand
TTATTCTCTCTTCTTCCTCTTTTCTCTTTCTCTCTTCCTCTTCTTTTCTCTTTCTTTCTTCCTCTTCTCTTATCTTTTTCTCTTCTTCCTCTTTTCTCTTTCTCTCTTCTTCCTCTTTTTTCTTTCTCTCTTCTTCCTCTTTTTTCTTTCTCTCTTCTTCCTCTTTTCTCTTTCTTTCTTCCTCTTCTCTTATCTTTTTCTCTTCTTCCTCTTTTTTCTTTCTCTCTTCTTCCTCTTTTCTCTTTCTTTCTTCCTCTTCTCTTATCTTTTTCTCTTCTTCCTCTTTTTTCTTTCTCTCTTCTTCCTCTTTTTTCTTTCTCTCTTCTTCCTCTTTTCTCTTTCTCTCTTCTTCCTCTTTTCTCTTTCTTTCTTCTTCTCTCTTTCTCTTTTCCTCCTCCTCTTTTCTCTTTCTTTCTTCCTCTTCTCTTATCTTTTTCTCTTCTTCCTCTTTTCTCCGTCTCTCTTCCTCTTTTATCTCCTCTTTTTTCATTCTCTCCTCTTCTTCTTTTCTCATTCTCTCTTCTTTCTCCTCTTGTCTTTCCAATAGAAACTTCTCATTCCTCTCTATTAACTCCTTACAAAATTGGACTTCAACCATTTTGTCTTCATCTGTCTGGCACCTCGCCACATCTTCTTTAAGTTGCTTAGGTCTAATCTCTATTTGCTCTTCTAGTTCTGATATTTCTAGTTTTACCCGATCTCGCATATTGTATAAATTCTCATATGTTGTAAAACTATTATCATACATTCTTTCGGTCAAATCTTCATATTCTTTTTTCTTAGCCTCTTTATCCATAATTTTAGCCGCTTTTAGTCCCTCAAGCTCAGCAATTTCATCTTTCATCGCTTTTTTGGCGGTGGCAGAGCTGGAATAGGCATTAATGATTTGTTTAGCTATGACTATAGCATTCCCCATCGAAGTGCTAGTCCATATTTTATAGAGGATGCTCACCAGAAACGGCCGAATGTCTTTTCCCAGATATAGGGGTAGCGAGATATCTTTTATGGAGAGAACGACATCGGGGGTTAGTTTCTTGTCAGAGCCCAGCAGTTCTAGGAAGATAATTACAAAATCTTTGGCAGTCGGCACCACCGCAGCACTCGGCGCCACCACTGCAGCATTTGGCACCGCCACTACACCTTTTTCTGGCGCTATACTCTGTTTAGTTTCCCTCGAACGCTCCAGAATGCCTATGTTGCAGTTGTCTCTGAGGAAAAAATCATCCTTGCTCGGCACGAACCGGATTTTCCCATAGGCCTCCAGCAGCTGCAAAAAAATACGGATGACAATCCTTGAGCTATTTGACATATGTGTGTTAGGATTTGCCAATAGTTTCCCCCATCTGCAGAACTCCATCACCACCACAGTAATGAATTTAGAATCAGATTTAGAAGTAATTGTAATTTCTCTAACGCCAAATATGTTAACTAGGGCGGCGAATGAATCTTTTGTTTCCTCATATCTGTTGCAGTTCTCCTCTAGTACCTTCACAAGGAGGTGTTTGTTCATTGCCTCGCTGAATACCCTATAGTTGCTGAATCGGCCATTCTTTTTCCCCCCGACGGGTTCAATATCTTTCAGAACTAGTCCCGTACCTTTATTTTCCTTCCCCAAAGAAAACAGATGGTCAAGTTTGGCTCCGACTATGAATGTTGCCAGTTCTTTGGCGGTTTCCTCTCTTTCCTTCTTTTCCTTCTCTATCTCTTCTCTTTCTTCGACCTCACGGGCACGTCTGAATCCCATCATTGCGTTATATAACCCTTCATCTGCATTATCTATGATATCCTTTAACTTCTGCCCTGTAGATCTCGGCTCCGTGGGCTTCAGAATCGTGGGCTCCGAATTTGTCGGGGACTTTTCTTCTCTTTTTTTTCTTTCTCTATTTTCTCTGCTTTCGAGAAATTCAACCACTCTGCTAGCTCCTAGCCGTTCTTTTACATTGAAGGCACACATTGTCCTCAGTATTTCAGCTATAATTGGATTAGCCCCGTGTGCACTGGCAATTTCTAGTGCTGCTTCTATTGCTTCGTTATGTGTATAGGCTTCAATATTATTCCCTAGACGTTTGCCATGAAGCACCTCGAGTATCGTCAGCGCCAGAGCATAGGAATCACGGCCCTCAAGGGAGGAGGATGACCCATCTAAAATTTCTGGTGCCCAGTACTTTGTGCTTCCTCCACCAGTTTCCGAAATATCTAGACTCACCATAAGGCCAAAGTCTCCAATGCAGCATACTAATGATCCATTTTTGCTGTTCTTTCTTAGGAAAATATTATCTGGCTTTATGTCCAGGTTCTGGTACCTCCGTCTCTCGAGCAGAGCCACGGCGTACAGTAGATTTATGAAATTTTCATTAACAATCTTCGCTGCCTCCTGGCGAACTGCATCCCCTGGCCCGGAAACAACGGTATCGTCTTTGGATAGATATTTACTCAGATCTCCCCCTTCACAATACTCCATTAGAATAACTCCGCATTTGCCACCCGTCAGGGTTGTCCCATGGTATTTTACTAGGCCCGATGAGCCTATGTCCGTATAGCGAAACACCTCGGCATAGTTGAAGTCAGCACTGTAGCTTATCAAATTAGGGTCATTCGTGCATTTTAGCACGTACGTCTTCCCAGTTATTTGATCATTTACGCTGTAAGCTTTGGCATGTGTTCCACTCCCAAGAAGTTTACCTAGTACGAACCTCTTCCCATATACCACTTTGGCATTTGTCACGAACACTTCCATATTCCGTTCGTCCTCTCGCAGCATATTCATCCGTTCCTCCTCTAGCGATAGTTGGACATCGGCACGATCACCACTGCCCAGATGTGGGTTTGCTATTTCAATTGGTCTATTCGTAAGGAGGTTGCTGATAATAAAACCCGATGTTAGCAAGCCGTTAATTTTGTCCATAGTATAACCTTAACTATCAATAATTTAATCTATTCTACAGGAAAAATTCTCTCGAGTCAAATGTCTTGTGAAAATATTTCGCAAATCATTTCAGACTATGCCGTTCCCATGCCCAGCTACCACTTCCCGGCAGCTGCCATCCCCAGAGTTTCGCAGCGGAATAAAAAGTAAATAGAATGGCCTAGAGGAATAGCTCGGGCAGCCGCTGGTGGAGTGGGCCCGGAGGAGAAGAGAGGTGGAGAGCTGGCGGCTAGGGGAAATCTTTCTCCATTGCTGTTGAAATTAAACAAAGAAGCAATTATATTCGCCGGGCAAGCAATAATTCTTCGGTCAGAAACATGATCAGTAGGAGGACGGGGGCGGAGATAGGGCTGGATGCACAGTACATCAAGGACCTTTCCTTTGAGAACCCCAGAGCACCAGAGATATACGCCACCAGGGATCTGAAGCCAACCTTGGACGTGTCCCTAGACATAGGGGCGACTAAATTACAGAGGGAGGTTTTCGAGGTGGAGATAGTTCTAGGTGTCTCGGCTGTCCAGGACGGCTCTCCACTATTCATTCTGGAAATGACCTATGCCGGAATTTTTAGCATAGGTAAGGTTTCGGAGGAGTTAGTACAGGAAAATTTGTTCATAGAGTGTCCGGAGATGTTGTATCCATTTGCGCGGAGGATTCTCTGGGACACGGTGAGGGATGCTAATTTTCCACCCCCTATGCTGGAGGCGGTAGACTTCGAGGCACTCTACAACTCAAAGAAGGATACTCTTAGGAGATGATAAACAAGAAAAACCTAAGGGACATAATTCTGGCGGGCATCTCGAAGGAAATAGTCCTATTTGAGGATTCTACGGATCTGGAGAACATAGAGACGGAGTATGTGAATGAATATAGGTTTAACAGCGAAGAGGCCAGAGAATTCATAGATAGGAATTTTTCCGAGAGGCAGAGGCTGGATAGTAGTATCCAGGACAGGAGTGTTCTGGGAATCACTAGCTTTGATTTCTACGGAGGTAGGGTTTTCATAAATTTCGAGAAGGGCAGCTACAGGACACATTTGGCTACACTGGAGCCTGGCTACAGGGAGTACATTGAGAATAGGAATTTTTTTGTGGTTCCACTGTTTCTTATGAACATTGTTCTGACGAGAGATGACAAAATTGTGGTTTCCAGAGCTCCGGATGGTCAGCTGGACCTGATTGGAGACTTCCTAGGGGAGAAGGACGTGGTAGATGAGAAAATAAATTTCTTCAGTGCCTCATTTTCGCATATCAGTGGAAAGACTGGCAACCTGTATCTCTGCAATGCAAAGTTGCTCGGGATATTTATTAAATCCACCTGCTGCTTCCTCGTTCTCCGATACGATACGAATTCCTCGGCCAGAGAGCTCGAGAAGGCTCTAGTCCAGGGGAAAAGCGCTGGAGAGGGAGAGTCGGAGGGAAGAGGTCTGCATTTTCTGAGGAACAGAGAGGAGGAGCTGGGGGAGGCCATCGAAAATCCATCTTTTACTAGAGAGGCCAGAACAGCTCTTAAGTTCTACATGAAAAATATTTTCTGTAACTATAAGTACATAAACACGAAAATATAGGGAAAAATGGCTGGGCTCTACGGTTTCGGAGGGATATGGGAGGGCCTCGTCAGGGATCTAAGGAATAGAAGACTCCATCACTGCTATCTGCTGAATGGCCGAAGGGGCATAGGGAAGAGCTGTTTTCTACAGCGGGTCGCCAGTCTGCTGCTTAGCGTCAGAGATGGCCGGGAGGAGCCGACGGATCTGGATCTGGAGAGGACCGACAGACTGATCCGGGCCGGTGGCCACACGGACCTGGTTATGCTGAACATGGCTACCCCGGAGGATGATGGGAGTGAAAATACCTCTCGAAGGGAGGAGATAAATGTGAGGCAGGTGAGAAAGGTCATCAGAGATCTCAGACTCACCCAGTCCATTTCGAAGAATAGGGTGATGATAGTGGATTCGATAGACTCCGTCAATGTGAATGGCCAGAATGCACTTCTAAAAACTCTCGAGGAGCCTCCGGCCAATACCTATCTATTTCTCCTGTGCCACAGCGGACACAGAGTACTCGACACCGTAAGATCAAGGTGTACAGTGATTAATGTGCCGGATCTGACCTTCGAAGACTGGTCTATGGCCCTGGGGGACGCCTGTGCCGAGCCTCCGGAGGGTGAGGCTCTGGATCTGAGGGATCTCTATGACCTAGCTGGCCATTCGGTCGGATTGGCTCTGGAAATCATCAGCAACAGAGCCCAGAATCTATACAGCGACCTGCTGGACAGCATATTCGGCGGGAATCCGCTGGAAATACAGAAATTCGCTGAGCGCATGTCCAGTGTTGGTCTCTTTAGTCTCTTTGGAGTTTTTCTGGATAGATTTTTCAGTGACATTCTGAGCTACTGGAGGAACGGCCTTCTAACCTTTGGTGAGCGGCACAGAGACAGGGCGGCTAGCTTTCTGGGAAAAAACGACCTGGCCATGATCCTGAAAAAATATGACTACAGCAGGAAGATAGTCCGGGACATGGAGACCTATAGCCTTGACAAAAAACACTGCCTCTCTGTTCTGCTACGGGGACTGGGCTCCGACAGAGAGCTCTGAGGACGACGATGGATTCTAGCTGTTGTCCAGAGGGACCTGGCGAAGAATTCTGGTCCACGATATTCGCTGGGGCTGCCCAGAGTCCAGAGGTTGCTATAGCTTAGCGATAGCCCCGGGGGCTGTGTCTTCCATGGTAGTGGCTATGTCTCTGGAAACGGCCAACAGCCGAATTTCGTTCAGTTCCTCTGCTGCCCTAGCGACCTGTTCATCCATTTTCAGTAAACTTTCTAGGCCTACCCGTATTCTATTTCCTTCAAGTTTCCACCAATCTTTCTGTGCCGCCCCTCCAAGATAATTTGTCTCGATTTCTCCGGATTGGATTGCTATAGCTCCAGTCCCGACTTCGCCGAATTGTCTAATAACTTTGTCGATCGCGGTGGCTAGCTCTTCTCTGTATTTTTTCTTCACCTTCTCAAACTCTTCCAGAGTTTTTTCTTCGTCCTTGAAATCCTCGCCTATTTCTATGAGTCTTCTATCAAACATGCCCAGTGAAACTTCCTTTAGGGAGAACTGCTCTAGCAGACTGGTGATTCTATCGCTGACGGAGTGCTTGATCATAGGTCGACCCCCGACCAGGCCTTGCTCCAGGGCACTGTCGGCTAGTTCCTGTTGCTTTTGTATTTGTCTTAGCATGCTGGGTTTTAGAATGGTCTCATAGTCTGGTACACTCAGCAACCTAGGGTCAATCGCACGGCCGCTAATTTCCTCAAATTCCTTAATGTCCTCAAATTCTAGTGACCAATCGCTGCTCTCCTCTCTCATTCCTCTGAATAGATCAGGGTTAGCGGCTATAGCCAGCACCGTAGCTGATGCGTTATACCAGCAGGTGCCGCTCTTCTGATGTCTATGGTTCACAATGAAAGAGTTCTTCATAAGAGCACCAATGTTTTCTTTTCTTTCGAGTCCAGCGATTCTGGCGGTGTCGTAGATATAGAATAGAACTCCTAGAATGTTGTCTAGGGCATTCCAGTTCTTTCTCAATTTAATCTCCTTTATTTTCCCTAGATCTAGGGTAACACACAGAGAATGTTTCAAATCGCTGGTTACCACATTTACGGTGATGTATTCTTCATCCATGTTGTCTATGTTGGAGGAATTAATTCCTAGAGTTTCTAGAAAGTACGTTACCCCGTCGTAGGAAATATTGTCTATGTTCTGGAATCTTATCCTTCTGAGTTCCTCCAGAGATTTCACGTTGGCAAGCATTATCATGTTCTTTTCCTCTGAGAATCCCTCTACCAGAGCATTTGGACCCCGGGTAGCTCGATTCCCAAGGATCGTTCTGTGAATGGCGTCTCGGCCAGGGAACCAGTCCTCTCCAGAGATTTCGGATTCGCCGCTGGAATCTCCTCCCCGCCGTCCGGCGCCAGAATTTTTAGTTAAATCCTCCAGGGCTCCATATTTCCTGAGGTCACTAAGGCTATCTATGCCACCATTCAGCAGTTCATTAATTTTGCTGTAGTTTACCTTTGCAACTTTCTCTAGAGCTTCTCCGACCAGTGCGCTGTAGGTCGTAGATTTTTGCCTGGCTGGACCAAATTCTGTGTAGAACACCATCATTTTCTTCTCTAACAGCTGGTCCAGGCAGACTCTCTTCGTGTCTCCAGATACCGGAGGCACCCCGTATATCCCTCCAAAAAGCTCTAAATTGCCGACGCTGTTAAAACTTGTATATATGAGTATGCCATCAACCATGATATTCCCGCCGCTGCCACCCACGCTAGCGCGGAAACTTATGACTTTTTTTGATCTGCCAAACTCAAATTCTCCTTCGTACACGCGAATTTTCCTGTTCCTAAGTTCTGTGAGTTTTCCCCGGCCGTTGAATTTTCCACCAAGAAACCCACCTCTGTATAATTTCCTCCCTGAGTAGAACATTGTTCCCTGGCCACTGTACTCTCCTCTGATAAAATCGCCTTCGTAGTATCTATTACCCGGGTAGGTCATTCTTCCCTGGCCGCTGAATTCGCCGTCGGGAAATCCTCCCTCGTAGACTTGTCCATCCAGGTCCTTAAATGTCCTTGTACTTTCAGCAAAAGACCAGGTATCTCCAAACTCCACATCGTAGGACGACTGTTCTGGAAAGCTATTGACGAGCCGGCCATTTTCAAAAAGTACTCTATAGCTATTTCCGCTCTCATTGTTGACAAGCGTTCCCATTCTTCCAAAGGGCTGCCAATTTAGAAAATCTCCCGTGTAGCTGTAGCCGTTCGGGAAACACACCGATCCTTTTCTAAAAATTCCACAGAAGAAGTGTCCCCGGTATAGACTGATATTATTAATAGTTGTCGTTCCCATTCTATCCAGATCCACTCTCTCCAGAACTCCCAATCCATCTGCTATTCCATAGTCGCAGTCTCCTCGGTAGACACTTCCATCTAAAATGTTTCGTAGTCTCAGACCACTCCTCGACAGCAGTCTAAACCAATTACCTCTGATTTCTACCGGATGATAGACAGTGTCTCCCTCTGTAACCGTTCCGAGCCCCTGGGGACGCCCACCGGCAAACTCCCCCTCATAGGTTGCGGGACCGTTTGGGTATATCTTCTTCCCCCTTCCATGGGGTTTCCAGCGTTGAATTTCCCCACTGTAGATGTTTCCATCGGGATACTCTATTGTCCCTTTGCCAGAGCCATCCTTAATTCTTGTCGGGCAGCTAAAGCTACCTCCATCCTTGGATCTAATGTGCTCGGAAGGATTCTTGATATTAACCTCTACCATTTCGCCCCGGTCAAACTTTGCCAGCAGCCTAGAGCTGCCCTCCGGGGACTTATATTCTATGGCTCCGGTCCAGGGTTGACCATTCCTCATTTCTCCTCTGAAGAGGTTCAAGCTATGGCCGTCAGCACCTGCGAATGCGCCGCCGTAGATAATATTTCCAACTCCATGGGGTAGCCCGTTGGAGTGTTCTCCTCTGTAGATATCTCCATCCCAATTCACAAAGCTCTGTTTTTCTTCCTCGCCATAGCCAATGTAGAGCCAACCATTTTTGAATTCTCCTCTGTAGGTTTTTTCAAAACATCTGCCTCTGCTCTGCGATAGTTGGAGCTTCCCCTGGCCGCTGCAGAGTCCATTGGCAAAATTCCCTTCGTAGATAGTTCCACTGTGGCGCAGGAGTTTCCCCTTCCCGTGGGGGATTCTATTTCTAAACTCTCCCAGGTAGCTATCTCCGTTGGCGTAGGCGAGCGTCCCTCTGCTGCCGTAGGGGCCCTGGAGTCCCCTACCCCTAGATCCTTCGGCGTAGCTATCTCCATTGGCGTAGATGACGGCTGTACTCCCCGCAGGTCTCCTGACTTCGAATTTCCCTGCGTAGGAATTGTTAGTGCTCTTTTCTGTGAATATTCCTTCGGAGAAAGACATCTTCTTTCCAATCAGACCAACGTAGCTGAAGACTTCAGTTTCTATCATCCCAAAGGTTCCTTCCAGATCCTTAGGATCACTGATTAGTTTACTGCTGTAGAACTTTCCCCTCTCAGTCTGGACGTACCTGCCCTCCACGTCCCTGAATAGGAGGCGGTATTCCCCACTGTAGATCCTTTTCCCATGCACATCGGTCTCTCCGGTCTCCCGGGGATCACCCAACAACTCAACCTTTGGTTCCTCTTCGGCACCATCCATTTCTTTCCTAAAATTTTTTAATTCACCTAAAGTATAATAGCCTAGTGGGACATATTATGCAAGTCCCACGTCACCCCCTAGACTCACCCCTGTCCTCCAGGGTAGCCAGAACTGACACCCCCTGGCTCTGGGGATAGAAATCCCCGGAGCCAGGGGGGGGTAGTGGGGTAGCTATTCTTCCTCAGAGGAAGAGGATGATGAGGATGATGAGGACGATGAGGATGACGATATGTCGCTATCGCTGCTATCAGAGTCACTGCTTTCGGAGGACTCCTCCTCTACCTTGGCAGCCTCTGGCTCATCCTTCGGCTTGGTCCCAGTTTCGGCCTTGGCCACGGCGGGACTCACGGCTATGGCCTTTTCCTTCGTTTCGCTGGGCTTCGATTTTTTGTCAACAGCCTTTGGGGCACCGCCAAACAGCGCATCCTTGCCGATTTTGTAGGTACTCTTTATCGTCTTTCTCACTAGGAACAGACAGGCTATGTTCGGGATAGCTATGGACATGTACAGAACATCGGCGATCACCACGATTTCCTGGGAATTCGTATAGGCTGAGAGCAGAACCGTCACAAACTGTGCCACAAGATAGATTATGTTCGTCTTGGCGCCAAAATAGTGCTGGTACACATTCTGTGCGTTGAAGGCTGAACTTATGCAGAGGGACAGAGAAATCATAGGAATGATCACACAGAGCACGTAGGGAAACCAGGAGAATACGGAGGAGAATGCGTTTTTCACCATCACTATACCGCTGTCGCCCAGCTCTGGCCTTAGATATATGCCGCTTGATACCACCACCAGTCCCGTTGCCAGACACATGATGCCGACGAATAGAGGATTCAGCGAACCAATTCCGGCCTGCTTAATTATGTTATCCGATTCCATAGCGGCGTAGGGTGTCGTAGCCGAGCCAAGCCCTGCCTCGTTCGAGTAGGTACCTCTCTGAACGCCTGTGCAGAGAGCCCCGACTATGCCTCCGGTCGCCGACTTCAGTCGTAGAGCCTCCTTCAGCATGACGAATATGGCCATGGGCAGTCTTTTTATATTAAACATAAGAATCACCAGCACCGAGATGAGGTAGCTGCCACAGACGATGGGGAGTAGTTTCTCCAGAATTTTCGCCACACCCGTTATGCCACCCACGATAATTGCTATAACTATCAGATCGAACAGCACAGTGAGAATAACGCCCGCGTTAGCCAGCGGTTTGAACTGCATCAGCAGGTTGGTGACTTCGCGCACCTGGTACATCTGAGTTCCGATTAGACCTATGAAGTACATTATTCCATAGGCTGCCGATAGGACTAGGCCAAGCTTTTTCAGACTAATCTCGCCCAGAGATTCCTTTATGTATCTGACCGGAGCGCAGTCGATGCTCTTATCCTCCACGTTTACGCTCCTATACCTAACGGCCAGCAGAGTCTCGGCAAAGGAGGTGTTCATGCTAAATACTGCCATCACCAGAAGCCACACTACAGCCCCTGGTCCGCCCACCTGCACCGCTACGGCAACGCCGGCTATGCTTCCCATACCAATTATGGAGGATAGGCTGGTAAATAGTGATTGCTTAGACTTCAGCAGCCCGCTACCGCCACCACCACTCGTAACCTCCCTTAGAGAATGCTTGAAGAGCTTGATGTTTGGAAATCCGAGATAGAAAGAGAAAAAAAGACCGGCAGAGATCAAAACAATGATAAGCACGGGGAAACCACAGACCTCATAGAAGAGTGCCCCCTCTAGAACTCTGATTGGCAGAAGCAGCCTGCTGAAATTAAAACTACTCATAGTCAAATTATTAACAGATGGCCTAGGGTAGAAAGCAGAGATAATTAAGTCAATAGACTTATTTCCAAGAAATCCTCGGCCCACTGGGCTAGATAACCACCAGCCTGGCTAGGAATGGTGGCCAGGGTGAGGTTCTCGGGTCTAGGTTCAGATATATATCTATACCCGTATCCGCCAGCTCTTCTCTAGCACTCTTCTAGCTCCACCATCCGTTGTTCCTGGG
>JAITSP010000012.1 GCA_031287725.1 Rickettsiales bacterium | reverse complement strand
ATAATCGGATTAGGCGAGGTTATAATGCCTAATTCAGCTAATATTATTCATTAAAAAATATAGGAGTCTCCATGGAGAAGGGAAAGTTGACTAGGTCAGAAATACAAAATTTTAGGGAGCTATTAATATCCTCCTACAGTGTAAGACAAGTGTGTGACGAAAAAATCCAAAAGATCGGTAGCGGAACATGTGGTTCAGTCTATAAAACCTATAGTGACACTCTGGGAAAGGAAGTTGTCCTGAAAGCAGGATTTGAAAACACAGATTCTTATGGAGAGCGGCTGCTGTACAGGAAACAGGAGAGTAAGAATTTCAGGTCACCGGCACTCCTAGAGATATACTATGCTGATTGCCAAATAGTAGTGATGGAATTCTGCGAGCAGGGAGATCTGACCAATCGTATCGGCAAGGCTAAAACTGACAGGCCAGGGGCCAGAGCATTGATGGAGAAAAACTTCATTATCCTGCTGGAGGCCATTAGTGAACTTCACGAGCGCAATCTGGTCCATGGGGATATAAAACCGGCCAACATACTAGTCGGAGAGGGAGGACTATTGAAGCTGGGCGATTTTGGCTCTATGAAATCCTGCTGTGTCGATGGTAGACCAGAGTTGACGGATAATAAGGGCTTCTGTGGAACGCCACTGTACTCCTGTCCAGAACTTGCATTGTTCTTTACGGATGAATGTTCTAAAGATTCTGAAGAGAAAAAATATGGCAAAAAATACGAAGACATTTCTCTGAAGAGGAATGACAGCTGGGCTCTGGGACTGGCAGCGATTGTGGCACTTCTCAACAGTAAGGCGGAAGATTTTATGGAAGAGGCCTGGACTAGAATGGGTGGTTCAGGAAAATTAAAATTTACTGTGTTCCCAGAAATGGAGAGCAAAATTCTGACACGGCCGCAGCTATGGCGCAACTTTATTTCAGACAAACTCAAAAAACTGGATCCACCGGCAGGAATAGCAATGGGCTGGGCAATAGAACGGCTTCTTGAACCTGACCCTAGCAAGGCACTCTTCCCGGAGGGGATAGCCTATGAATTCAGGAAAAAAGAAAGGGGTATTCCGACCTATCTCTATTCCATCACTGATGTTCTGGACATGGCTGGCAGCGCTGCCAGCTCCGCCACTGCCTTTGTTTCTAGACGGATCCAGTCCCTATTCGGTTGGAGAGCAGAGGGAGAGCGTGGCAGCCAAAGGCTGAGTAGTCTGAAGTCAAAGGAAACTGCGGCCACAGCCGGGGGGAGGCGTGGGGAGAGCAGCGAAAATTTCCAACCAGGGAAGGAGGAAACCGGGGAGCACCCCGACCAAAAATCGACTAGCGCGCAGCTCAACAAAATCACGGAGGCCATCGAAGGCTCTAGCAGTCTGAGAAATTCACAGGCAGGTGATCCTACAATCAATTTCTAATGACAGGCTCCAGCCACAGAGCTCCTTCTCCAGAGACCCATATTTCCGTCTCCAGGGTCTCCCAGAGGGATAGGGCTGTCGAGCCTGGGGTTTTGGTTCTACCCGGCGGCCGCGGCTAGGATCCGCTGAGAAAATGTAGATCCACAGCCCTGGCTATATGTTGAGCGAGACTCTTCCTATATTCTTCGGATCTCAGCAGTGCCTCGTCTCCGGAATTGGAGATGAAGCCCAGTTCTATTAGAACGGAGGGGAATTCCTGTGCCAGAAGTATTCCAAAGTTAGCACTTCTGTGTGCTCGAGGTAGCATGCTAACATTTCCCTCTCTGAAGTTCTGCACCAGGGTGTCGGCAAATCCGCTGGACTCAGCAAAACTATCCCGTCTGAACAGACCGAGAATGCTGTTAAATAGCCCGGCTTCCAGTGCTCGACCACCATTTTCCTGGCTCGCCAGGCGATTGGCAATTTTTTTCCTTCTCAGCACAAGGGCAGACCTCGCGAGTGTGTAGACACTCAGACCCCTGACCGCTCTGTTGGCATTTGAGTCGGAATGTATGGAGATCAGAAGATTGGCCCTCAGCCCTCGAGCCCTCGTAATCCTCTCTCCGATGGTGAGGTACCTGTCACCCTGCCTCAGAAGATGCACTCTGACTCTCCTGTTTTTTCTGAGCTCTTTCCCCAGAATTCTGGTAAATTCTAGGTTTATGTCCTTTTCCTTTGAGCCCAGAGCACCTAGAGCTCCCGAATCTATACCGCCGTGGCCGGCATCCAGAACAACTACAAAATAATCTCTTCCCCTAGGTAGACTCCTCTTCTCCCGGCGAAATGGTCTACTGTCCACCTTCCTGACCGTCAGCCTGTCGAGGAGAATGTTCAGGTCTGTCTCATCGTTATTTTGTTTTTCCAGATCTTCCGCTATTTCTCTGTCGTCCACTATGTTATTCAGCATGATGAGATCATCAATATCCCTGGCTCTGACACTTTTCCATATCACATCGTCGATGGTTCTAGGGACGTCGCCCCC
Source organism: Rickettsiales bacterium (assembly GCA_031287725.1). GTDB lineage: Bacteria > Pseudomonadota > Alphaproteobacteria > Rickettsiales > UBA1997 > CALXRO01. Next base: position 9,772 of record JAITSP010000012.1, on the reverse strand, counting down.
CCCCTGTTCCTCCAGAAGGAGGTCCAGCACGGTGTCAATCAGATCGTCAACCTCCCTTCCGGAGGAGGGTTCACCGGCACTTTTGCCCTCTGGCTCCGCTGACTCCTCTATAATCTTTGCCAGACGCCTCTCCAGCTCTCCGGTCGCCAGCACGACGGAGGGCAGGGCGACCGTAGTCAAAGAGAATAGCACTAGAAAATGGATGATGACTGTGCGCACTGGGCTAAGCTTCCTGAAATGTTTCCCCTAGCATCTCTAGCGGAGCCAATTGGCATCCACTGGATAGGACATCCAGAGACTCTATAGCCAATTTATCGATCCTCCCCTAGGCCAGTCGCCGCTGGAGGCCAGAGCCTCCTTCCGGACAGCTGGGCGTCCCAGATCGGTCCTAGCCCTCTAGATCGTCTCATTGACAACCACCAGCAGTTCTCCCTCTAGCACTCTGATGCCTACGCTATTCTCGTCGGCAACGTTGGACACTCCATTCACAAAGCCAAAGGGAAGAGAAACCTCCTCTAGAGACCATCTCAGGCCTGTGCAGGTTAGACGATCAATTTTTGTCAGAGGGATCAGGGAGATGGTTTTCCCTCTGAGATTCTCGAGGATCATCTCTCCCCTTCCCCGCAGCAGAAAAATTTCCTCCCCAGCAGCTGTGATTGTCTTTGCCCTGATGCTGGGGGGTATCCTTCTGAGGGCTATGATATTGCACAGCGTATGGTCTATTCTGGAGCCTACGATCCCCGTCAAGACAATTTCCTCTATGTCATTCCTCCTATCCCACTCCTCTAGAAAATACCTGAGAGCAAACATCAGATCTGACTCATCCTGGTTATTCTTCAGAATTATCTTGCTAGCCGATCTATGGCTGTCCACAAGATCCCTTCTGGCGGAGTCTAGGTCTCCTATGATGAATGATGGCCTCTGCTGGCCATAGCTATCGCAGAGGCTGTTAAGGCCACCATCCACACAGACAATATGGTCAAAATCACTAAAAAATTCTGGACTAAACTTTTTCCGCATATCACCGTTGGCCACAAATAGCAACTTCATGGGTCATTCCGTTTATAGATAGAGCTGTTTCTAGAGGATTTTTTATTTTTTTCAATGGACCTGTTTCCAAGTCCATTTCAGTTAGCAGCCATAGACTCCGGCCACTAGACTAAATCCTAGTGGGGCCGTTGCAAATTAGGTCAAATCTAGAGCTATTTGATGTTTATCCACCGCGTGTCTGCCTCTCGGGGAGGGGAACTCGAAAGAAACCTAATTTGCAGTGGGGCTTGATTTCAAAACTCCCAGAGAGTATTAGCTTTATCTCTGGCCAGAGTGGGGTGAATTTTCCCATATGTTATGGACCTGTACAATAAAAAAAAATTATTGAACGGGGGCTTGACAGGTTAGCTGCTGTATGCTATAGTAACTGGGATTGAGAGCCAAGGATGGCTCGAGGCACGAATAAATACGGGGATCACTATGGATAGAAATCTAATTAATCTAGAGAGGGACAGACAGACTTTTGCTAAGCTCTCAGAGGTGTGTAGGAAGGTTATGGCTGCCGATGACGGGAATACCGGTTGGTTGGCGAAAAAACTTAGGAACCATTTTGGGAAGGTCGGGAAGAGGGGTTTCAATGGATTCAATAGATTTATTGAGGATGCTGAACTGATTCAGACTCTCCAGCTCATAGATGAGATGGAGGCTCAGGGAACGGCGGAATGTCTGGAGCTGGACCTTGGCCGTAATCTGGCTATACTCAATAGCAATCTTCCGATGGCCGACGAGGCTGTTGGGCATCTGGTGACCGGAGATCGGCATTATAACATCCTATTTGTACGCGGAGCCAATCCTGATGGTTTTGAGGGAGGCAATCATTTTGTGGCGGCTAGGATTTTTTACGGACCCAACGGGGAACTTGTTGTATTACACAGGGATTCAATCAGCGGTCAGGTTAGTGAAGAGTTTAGGAAGACCATAAAAAAACAATTTGGAGGCGTCAAGATAATCAATATAGAGAATCAGGCTGGGATTATGCAGCAGGGCGTGGATATGAGCTGTGGTCTACATGCCCTAACTGCTATGGCAAATGGTGGTCCATTTGACAGAATCCAGGAGGGGCTGGGGGAGTTAAAAACTGTAGATGAGCTCGTAAAAACTGGAGGTATAAGGCTGTCCGTTACGTCTACGGCCGATAGGAATTTATCCTCTAGGGTCTCCCCAGGTAAGAAATTCGACAACCCAGATTCTTGGAAGAATGTGAATCCAGCCCTGGTAAAAAACTGTCGATCCATATTGGAAGAGGAAAAATCGGACAGCTCTGGTAAGACTTGCTCAACAACTGAGGCAGAGGTGCTATTTGCTATGCTGGCCGTGAGAGCTAGGGAGCTAGGACTATCGCTGGGCGAAGTAGGGCTAGATGCTGAGGGTAATGTCATTGATAGGGAAAAGACTAACTTCGCCATCGCGGATTATAGACATCATCTAGAGAATGATATAATGATAAAGCAGCTTAGCAACGGCGGTTCCTTTAATCTGATGTTTAGGTTGGATGGGGCTGAGGACCATTTTATTTCGGTCCGGGTGTTTATTAATGCAAATGGAAAACCTGTGGTTCTATACAGGGATCCCCAAAATGGAGAAATAGCTGATGAGTTTCGGGAGTTTATCTCTAGAGAGCTGGAGGCATATGGTGAACCTGAGATTATCAATGTTGGGGCAGCAGCTGGTGCTGGCAGGTCGAGGGAATCGAAGAGTCCTATGGCTGCCAACATGGAGGCGCTAGCGGCCCTTGGGGTTGACGGTCAGCTGGCCAACATACAGAGGCAGATGACGGAATTGTCTGTGGTCGAGGAACTAAAGAATAACAGGCGAGAGCTGGAGAATTGTAAAAAAGCCAATAGAGACCTAGATAAAAGGTTGATGACTGGCTTCGAAGTTAAAGAGCGAACCCCGATTCTTGTAAAATAACTTCGAATTTGACAACGAAGTTGACGGCGCTGGCTATGGAGAAAAAAAGAGGGATCCCGCGATTCCCAGTAGGACTGGTGGGCCGTGGCACCGGTTCTGGGAGTGGTAGGAGTCTGCGGAAATTGGGGATCTCTCCGGTTTCCGCTAGTGGAAGATGAGGACAGTGGCCAGAGACTTGAGACTAGAAAGTTGTAGAAATTGTGGTGCACAGGGATAAAACCCCGGGCTACTGTCTGCCTAGCTAATCTTTTTGAAATTAGTCTGGCCGTGGCGTTTTTTTAGCATTTTTTAGCCACCTGTCTAGCTTTTTTGCTAGAAAGAACATAGAAAACCCTCCTAATTTGCAACGGGGCCAAAATACAATGGCGGGCTGGAGAGAAGTAAAAGGATAGTCAGAGAATAGTTCTCTGACAGAAAAGATCTTCTAGTAAATTCTCTAGAGGAATTCAGAGAAGAGCTGGCCAAGTACCTATATAGATATAATAACCATAGACCCCATCCGAAGCTTGATGGGACTGCTGCAAATTAGGCCAAATGTAGAACTGCTCTAGTGTTTCTCCGCCGCATGTCTGCCTCTCTGGGAATGGGACCCGAAAGAAACCTAATTTTGCAACAGGGGCTTGATCTCAAAACTCCCAGAGAGTATTGTCTATCATCGGCCAGAGTGAGGTGAATTTTCCCATAGGCTATGGACCTGTATATTCTTTGTTTCTTTTATTTTGCACCTTAGGTGGAGGTATGTCCTTCCTCATTTTTGCGTCATCGTAGTCATCGGTGGTTTTCGCTTTCCTAAACAACCTTTCTAGTGTTGCTTTGGTGGTGGCGACACTAGCATCTTTTGCTACTACAGTGGCGACGCCAACGCCTTTTCCTAGCCCATTGTCAATGGTATCTTTTGCTGTTTTTCGCATTGTACCGCCGCTTTTTTCTTTCTCCAGCACTACGGCAGTTTCTGCTTTCTTCTCGCCACCAGCACTCTTATCCTCAACTTTCTCCTCAGCATCTTTGGTTTTTTTTCCTTTTTTTAAGGCACCATTAGCGACCATCTCATGCTCTGTTTTACTGAGACTAGAATAAAATTCTTTCTTTTCAAACCCCTTCTTGTCTTTGAGCCTACCTTCCTCTATGGCTCTGTGAACATATTTTTCTGTTCCATTCTGTCACTAATCTCATCTCTGGTGTAACCCCTGGTGAGTTCTCCCACTATACATTGCCTAATGTCGTCTATTGCCTTTTTTTTACCTTCATCGTTAGCCACTGACCCGAGGTCATAATTTTTTAGAAGCTTTTCCCTATTATAGATTTCAACCTCATCCACCCCATGGGTGTCCCCCATAGTGGGCATATAATTGTAGTCATCTACCTCTTCCTCGCGGCCACACTTACCCCCACCAAACAGTAGGTGCTCATCAACCAAAAGGGAACCATCTCCATAGAGATTAGAAAACGACCTGACCTTGTTCGCCTCGTCCACTGGCCTCGGAGGGTTACCTCTCTCTAGATCCATCACTACCCTAGCATCGGCACCCAGAGAACTTTGCTCCAACTTAGTTACAACCGTAGCCATCTTTACCTTAAATCCCTTCTGCTTTGCTGTAAAGATCTGATTCGGCATGGCTGGTTTCCAGCTTCCGCTAGTTTCAATTATCTGATCAATACCTTTTTGAGTGCATATGTGGTTCAACACATCAAATGCCACCACCGCTGGCCTATGGGTTAAATCAGCATAGGTATTTTTACTATAATCAATTCCTGGGTCTTCTAATGCCATCTCTCTTATTTTTGGATGGTAAACCCTGTAGGCATCTACATCGAGGGACGCGGGTTTCCTATCTATAAAGGAGCTCTCCTTTATATTTTTGGTTGCCACGCTTTTTCCTGCACCAGGCTGTCCAATTAGCCAAACTGCCACAGGACCCTTTTTGTTTATCTCATTGGCTTTGGCCTTCTCCAATTTATCATTATACCTTTGCGATTTCCATATCTGTATGATCATATTTTCCATCTCCTCCTCATTGAGTTTATAGCCATCCACGAGCCCCACTTCTTCCATTCCGTTGAACTCTTCATGCACTCTATCTTTGATGAGTTGCAGTATTTCTTGGTCGGGATTTATCTTATTAGCCCCCGCTAATGCTGCTTCTCGGTTGAGATTTATCTCAACAGTCCCTGTTTCTGTTTTCCTATCCCCCATTGCTCTACCTACCTAGGACATTTTGTAATATTTCGTACGAACTCTCCAAAGGTCACTTTTTTTGCCCCAAAGTCTCGATTGAGAGAGTCAAAAAGCTCTATCAAAGCTTTATTTTCTTTAACTCTTCGCACATCTAAATTTTCGTTAAATTCAAACAGCTCGTCACACTCTTCTGGATATTCATCTTCCGCTACAGCCACAAGCCGATTTAACGCCTCACACAGGGAATCGAACTCCATCAGGTATTGGCTGCTCATATGCTCACTTGCATCTTGCACATATTCGCTCACGTCAAAAACCCACTTTTATAAAAATACCTAAACAGGAGGGTAATTGTTCGTAATTAAATTACAAGCAGATTTTAAACTTATACAAATCAAATTTTGAACGGAATCTAGGGTTGCTATAGCTACCAGGCCAGAGGCCCAGAATCCCAGAGAAAGGGTAATTTGTCTTTTCAAAAATTCTGTTAGACTATAGACCATAGATTAGAGGTCCACTCCAATGGTCCAATTTGTACATCTAAGAAATCATACAGAATACTCACTCTGCAGTGGAATGCTGAGGGTGGGGGAGTTTGTCCGGAATCTCAGAGATAGTGGCATGGCAGCCGCAGCCATAACCGATAGCCACAACATGTTTGGTGTTCTGGAATATGCCATGGCCGCTCTAAAGGAGGGGGTGCAGCCGATAGTGGGCTGTGAGGTGGTTGTGGATGGAAATGATTTTCTTCTGAATGATTCCAGTCTTCTGACGGCCGGCCAGAGAGAGGAAAATTTCTGCAAAATGGTTCTGCTGGCTAAGACGGAGCAGGGAATTCTCAACCTCATGTCCCTTGTCAGCCAGAGCTATCTCGGCCGAAGGGACAACATAAAGCCTCATCTAGCGCCAGGAGATCTGGCTAGCAAAAGCGAGGGACTCATTGTACTCTCCGGAGGTTCTGAGGGTATCCTAGGGAAGATAATCCTGGGGAAGAGGCAGGATAGGCTAGCGAAGACGGTTGAGTACTTCCAAAGTATCTTCAGGGATGACTTTTACATAGAAATTCTCAGGCACGGCCTAGAGAGCGAGATGAACTCTGAGGATGACCTGGTGGCTCTGGCCTATGACCACGGTGTTCCCCTTGTGGCCACAAACGACTGCTATTTCTATCCGAGGGATATGTTCGAAGCCCAGGATGCCCTAGCCTGCATAGCCGGAGCCAGGTATGTGGGCGAAGCAAATAGGCCGAGACTGACTAGAGAGCATTACTTTAAGTCCGAGGCTGAAATGCTAGAGCTCTTTGCAGATATGCCCGAAGCTCTGGAGAACACAGTCTCCATAGCCAATAAGGTCTCTGCCACCGTCCACAGTAGAAAGCCAATGCTACCACACTTTGACCTGCCCGAGGGGGTCAGCGAGGTGGATGAGATTATAAGGGTAGCCAGGACTGGTCTAGAGGAGCGGCTGGAGCAAAAATTTGTGCTGGACCGGATTGCTCCGGAGGACCAGGAGCAGGTGAGAAAGCAATATTTTGATCGACTGGAGTTTGAGCTGGCTATAATAGTTCGAATGGATTTTGCCGGATATTTCCTGATCGTCGCCGACTTTATTGTCTGGAGCAAGACCCACGGTGTCCCCGTTGGTCCTGGCAGAGGATCCGGGGTAGGATCCATTGTAGCCTGGTCCATGCGCATCACCGAACTAGACCCCATAAAATTCAAACTGTTCTTTGAGAGGTTTCTAAATCCTGAGAGAGTCTCTATGCCAGACTTCGATGTAGACTTCTGCCAGCGGGGTAGGGCGAAGACCATAGACTATGTGCGCAGCAAGTATGGAAAGGATAAGGTGGCGCAGATCATAACATTTGGAAAACTACAGTCCAGAGCCGTCATCAGAGACGTTGGCCGAGTGCTGGAGATGGGCTACAGCGAGGTCGACAAAATTAGTAAGATGATACCGTTCAATGCGACTCTGGAGGAGGCGCTCGAGATGGATCAGGATCTTAGATCTCGGAGGCAGAGTGATCCGGACATCTCTAAACTCTTTGACATAGCCATAGGCCTCGAAGGATTAAATAGACACTCCTCAATCCATGCGGCCGGCCTAGTCATAGGCGATAGACCGCTGGAGCAGATATGCCCCCTATACTTCGATAGCTGCGCCGAAATGCCCGTGGTGCAGTACGATAAGAAATACTGCGAAGAGGCAGGGCTGGTGAAATTTGATTTTCTAGGACTAAAGACTCTCACAGTGATAAGCGATGCTGTGAGCTACGGAGAACGGATAAGGGGAATAAAAATTGACATAGACAGCATAAGTCTCGAAGATCCCGAAACCTTCGATCTACTGAGGAGGGCAGATACCCTAGGAGTATTCCAGATAGAGTCGCCAGGCATGCTAGGAATGCTAAGGCAGATCAGACCAGATAACATAGAGGACGTCACGGCGCTGATATCACTCTACCGACCCGGACCCATGAACAACATTCCAGCCTATGTCCGCAGAAAGCAGGGCCTAGAGAAAATAGACTATATGCATCCGAAGATGGAGCCCATACTCAGAGACACCTATGGCACCATAATATACCAGGAGCAGGTGATGGACATAGCCAAGTCTCTGGCTGGCTACACGCTAGGTGCCGCAGACATTCTCAGAAAGGCCATGGGTAAAAAAATCAGAGAGGAGATGGATCGCCAGAGGAATGTGTTCATAGATGGCTGCAGAGTCCACAGCGACATTGATTCGCGGCTCAGCAGCGAAATTTTTGATCTGCTAGCTAAATTTGCCGAATATGGCTTTAATAAATCCCACTCGACGGCCTATGCCGTGATAAGCTACCAGACCGCCTATCTGAAGGCTCACTATCCGGTGGAGTTCATGACAGCGACCCTGAACATGGAAATTATCGACACGGATCGTATAAATTACTATCTCCAGGACATAAAAAAACACAAAATCACCATACTGCCTCCGGATGTGAACAGATCGGATGCCCTTTTTAGAGTGGCACTGATTGATGGTGACGATAGAAGGAGCAAGGGCGAGACCTACTACCATGGCACCAGGGAATTGGCCATAGACTACGGACTCTGTGCCATCAAAGGTGTTGGCCGAGAAATTATGGAGGATCTTATGGCGGAGAGATCAAAGAATGGGCCATTCAGAGACATATTTGACTTCTGCCGAAGGATGGGTTCCAGAATAATAAACAAAAAAGTTGTAGAGTCTCTAGCAAAATCTGGCAGTTTCGATTCTCTGGGGGCTAACCGGAGACAGATACACGACTCCTGCGAAACTCTTAGCAACTACGCAAAAATGGTAGAGGAGGAAAAAAACAGTTCCCAGATCAGCCTCTTTGGCCATCTGGATGGCACCCGGGAACTACTGCCGAGGCTCCAGAGTGTTGACGACTGGACGGGCTACGAGAGGTTCCAGATGGAGTTCGAGGCATTTGGCTTCTACCTCAAAAATCACCCACTGGACATCATAGGGCCAGAGTTGGAGTCAAAGGGCATAACACCCCTGGCTGATCTGGAGGAAAATGTTGATGATAATTATCTAGTCAGAGTTGCCGGCGTTCTCGTAGCAACCTCTATAAAGTCTAATGACAGGGGTAGGTACGCCTACATGACCATATCAGATCCTACAGGTCTGGCAGAGCTGTCCCTGTTCAATGGCAATCTGATAACCCAAAATAAGGATCTGATCGATGATAGGGTGCATAGCCACATAGTCTTTGAGTGTTCCGTGCGGAAGGAGGACATGGGAGTGAGAATGAACGTAAGGGATCTCTGGCCTCTGGACCAGTATCTCAGGAGCACAAAGGCGGGGACAGCGAAGCTAAGGAAAATAAGGATCCCCGGTGACTACGGCCAGAGAGATCGCGAAAATCATGGCAGAAATGGAGCAGTAGCGAAGGTTGGAACTAGTCCAGAGCGGAAGAACAACTTCATAGGAAAGCTAAACATCCACATATTTGACGAAAATTGTGTAGGAGAGCTGTTTTCGCTGCTAAATCAGAGCAGAATTGGAGAGGGTGCCGAACACAGTGACATTAGGATCATTGCAGACGGGAAAACCGTAGAGCTGCCCAGAGAGTTTCGCATCACAGAGCTAGAAATAGCCAAAATCAGGGACATCTATGGTGTCGATGGTCTCGAGATGCTCTAGTAGGCCACGGGGCCGACACAGTCTCTAGCCGATCGCCTGAATTCGCCAGGATAGAGTGACAGCAGGGTAGGGTAAATTTGACTTCCTCACGCCTCTAGTCCTTCCCATCTAGCTAGTTCCAGGCTGGAGCCCGGTCCCTCTGTCCTAGAAAGTATCGGCCGGATGTACCCAGGCCCCGTTGCATCTATAGTCTGAGCACTTTTCGGCCCCATTAGACCAGCAGATAGGCTGCAGCACTACTGCCAGAGCGGCAGCAAATTCTATAATTTTCATAGCATATCCCAAATATTATAATAGACCTGTTTCCAAGAAATCCTCGGTCCACTAGGGTAGTGAACTATTGGTCTGGCCAGGGTGAGGTTCTCGGGTCTAGGTTCAGATATATATCTATACCCGTATCCGCCAGCTCTTCTCTAGCACTCTTCTAGCTCCACCATCCGTTGTTCCTGGGATTTTCCATTAGTT
>JAITSP010000091.1 GCA_031287725.1 Rickettsiales bacterium | reverse complement strand
AGCAATCACAGATTATTATCTTTTCTCCACTGCTAAGGCTCCAGCATCCCAGCCATTCCTGGAATCCAGTTCTGTGGACCTGGGAAGAATGTTAAATTTTTTCTAGCTGCTCTGGAGGCCGGTGGATCTGGGCTGGGAGTTGGGGGTTAGATATGGAACCCGGGGGTATTAAAACTTAAAAATTAGCAAAATGGCCTATGAAGCTACAGAAAAACCACTGAGATAGTTTGAAAGGCAAAATCTTCTGGCCTAGCCAGGCTGTATCTGTCATATTTAAATTTTGCCTGTGCCGGTCGGCTGGGCGCTTGACTTTCGGGTCTGTGCCTATATATTATAATAATGGGATTTTTTTTAATAAAAAACATGACAGATCAAGAAAATAGCGGAGCCAGCGGACCCGGAAGTGTTTCTAAATTCAAGGATCTAGAAAGCTTTCTGGAGAAGATAAGGGAACTTCCTGGGGAGGGGGGCCCCAACCTAATCCTTGGAGATCCTTCCCTGAGTATGAAGATGGCGGACCTATTTGCCACCTCTGTTGGTAAAGAGCTTTTTGGCTTTACCGCCGTATTCCTAGGTTCTCTTTCAAAATGTGGGGGGAACATAGAAAAGTTCAGTAGCCAGATATTCAATTTTGTGTTTTCCACCAGAAAAGAGTTCCAAGATAAAATTTTAGATGAGGAAATGGATGCTGAAACAAAGTTCTTTGCCTGCCTATCAAAATATGTAATTCTGAGTGTAATCCTGGGTACCAAGTTCCAGGATGAAGATTTTAAATCTACCGTTATGGAAGAAATAGGGTCGCTGACTAAATTTTTTGAAACCACTGTGGCTCCCCTATACAAAGAAGATAAGAGTAGTAGGCGTAAAATACTATCACTGATGATGCTATCCCATGAGCTGGCTAAAGGCGAAGAAGGCTATACAAAGTCTGTTGCTATAAACAACATCATATTTTCAGCCCTTAGAGTTGGCTGCAGTCCGGGTTTTTTAGACACCATGCTGGGTTCGATGCCAGAATTTTTATGGGACGATACTATTAGTTTTCAGGGTTCAACCCTATTTAATGACCTGCTGCTGGGTTCCCCCCACTGGAAGTTGGCAGGGAAATACCTGGCTGCTAATCCGAAACAGATATACCTGTTCTGTACAACCGTCGATTCTAATGCGCATAAGTATAGTGGTCTGGAAGACGGTAGAGGTAAATCACTGTTCAGTGATTTCGCGGTCCTGGACAAGGATTTTAAAATATCCTTTTACGATACCAGGTGTCAACCGAATTTCCTCTCAAATCTTATCGGGACCACCTCCAACAAAGCATTGAAAGCTAATGGGGCTGAGGCCTCTGAGCTTCTCTTCCACGCTCTAGAGGCACTCAACGAGTTTATCGATAGGAACATCGCCGATGCAGCAGCTATGAAGGATATAGGTTACCATCTGAACTGTCCAATAGTCTATAGAGAGGAGGGCGCCATCACTGGAATGGAGACGCCTCTGGAGGTGCTAGTGAGAATGGCAGGGGAAAAGCGCAGCACCCAGGAGACTGGGATCCTGAAAAAGTCTCTGGAGCTGCTGACCTCTGAAAATATTGGGCTGAAGACTCTGGGAGAACTTAGATCGGAGACCTACTCTAGAGAGCGAACGGAACTGGATTCGAAGTTAAAATCTAATTTGACTGAACTAGATGGGGAGAGATCAAAGCAGAGGCCGCTGAAGAAGATCGCCGATTCGATTCTGGATCGGGTCAACGCGATATTTGGAACAAAATTTAATACGATCAATAGAAGAGAAAAGGTAATAAGGTCGGAAATTAATGGAAATATTAATAAAATTAGGGATAGAGAGGGTGAAGACAAGTTGAAGGAGGAGGCGAAAACTAAAGAAACTAGAGATCTGGCTGAGCAAATTACAGGAAAAGGTAGAGCAAAAACAACAGGAGAGGCTGAGGTGGAGAAGAAATATAATAATTTAGAAAACAGGCTGGATGCTGGTCTGGAGAGGTTTAATAGAGAGAATGGGGAAACAGGAAAATTGAGTATAGTGGACATCCCGGAGATGAATGATAGAGAAAAGGAGGAGAAGGAGAAAAAAGAAAAGGAGGAGAAGGAGAAGGAGAAGGATAAGGATAAGGATAAGGAGAAGGAGAAAGATACGCTCGATCCATTTGATGATTATCCCCACAACTGCGAAGACAAAATCGAAACTGGGGCCAGGGCCGAGACTGGAGGCGTGGGCAAGACCAATGATGTGTCACAATCACTGATAGGTGTTTTTACTGGATGCTGCAGTACTAGTCCAGAGCAACAGGGTGCTTCAATCCTCAGCTCAAATGCAACTCAGCAGGCCAATATTAATACAAATACCAAAGAAACGAGTTTTTAGCTAGGGAGTGGCTGGACTGGGATCCTGGAGCAATCCCCGGAGCCGGGGAAGGAATTGGAGAGTCCGACCACTACAAGAGAGGAAGAGAGGAGCCTAAAAAAGTTGGGAGAGCAGCAAATTGGCCGCCCATTCTAGAAAAGAAGAGGCGCCCGAAAAGATGAGTCTCTGGCTAGCGGCCTGGCCCGGCTTCGCCAGCGGTGTCTGATGGGCTAGAAACAGCCAAGAAATACGGTCCTCCCGAGGATCTAGAGATCAGAAAAATAGTTGAGTGTTTCTGCTTGACGTATTTTCCCCTAGCCAGAGCCATTAGACCTGTTTCCAAGAAATCCTCGGTCCACTAGGGTAGTGAACTCTAGTCTGGCCAGCCAGAGCAGACCCGACCATTGCATTCCCTCCAGCCAGAGCAGACCTAGCTATTGCAATTTA